>JAVWBB010000048.1:0-8047 GCA_036649735.1 Bacilli bacterium | reverse complement strand
TGTTTATATAATAGAAGGATCATGGGTACACTTTAATACATAATGATTAAATATATGGGAGTTACATTACAAGAAATATTTTAATAATAATAATAATCTCATATTATAATAAGTTTAATATATCTATAAAATGTTATCTTAATAATTTAACATAAATATATTATAATTTTTAATGTTAGAATAGATAAAACATTTAAAGAGTAATAACTATTTGCATCTTACTTTTAATTAAATTGTTTTTTAAAAAACTTACAATTAATATAATTGTTTTTAAATTTATGCTATAATATTTGAAGATAGTAAATATAGTTAATGGAAAAAATAGGAGTTAAATGTTAAATGAAAAAATTAATTGAGAAAGAAACATTTATATTAGAATTATTATCAGAAATATATATTTCAATATTGATACTATTATTTCCATTAATTGTAGATTCAACGGCTTTTTTTCATATATTAGAATGTAAATGGCATTTTTATTTAGTAACTGCTTGTGTATATATAATATCTATTATTGGAACATTATTTTATTTTAAAATTTTTAAAAAATCAAAATTTTTAAAAAACATAAAATTTTCAATAGTTCAGTGGTTAGCAATTGCTTTCTTGATTATTAATATCATATCATGCTTTTTTTCGCCATTTTTTGATAAATATAATTTGTTTATAGGTGTAGGTAGAGGTGAAGGATTAATAATGATGTCATTATATTCTATTACGTTTATTTTTATTTCATTATTTTCTAAATTTAAAAAAAGATATATTTTATATTTTTCAATATCATCAATACTTGTGAATTTTATTGCAATACTTCAATATATTGGATTTAACCCTTTTAATATGTATCAAAATGGAATAGGAACTCATAATGTTAGTTTTATGTCAACAATTGGTAATATAGATTTTATATCTGCAATGTTCTGTATATTACTTTCAGTTTCTTTTTCAGCATTTGTTTTTCTTGAAGAAAAAAAAGTAAATAAAATAATTCATTTATTATCTATTCTAATGGGAAGTTTTATTTTTGGAATAATAAATGTTCAAAGTGGTAAGGTTGCTTTCTTTGCAACATTGATATTAATTTTGCCATTTATAATATTGAAAAATGAAAGACTATCTAGATTTTTAATTATGGTTGCTACAGTATTATTTGCTTATTGTATTAATATAGTTATTAATCCAGAGTATCACTATAGTTTACATTCTTTAAATTTATATTATCAATTTAATTATATTGTATTATTATTTTTAATAGTTATATTTATTTTAGTTTATTTGTCATTTGTTTTAAAAAAAGTAAAATTTAATTTTTTATTAAATAAAAAAATATTAAAATATTTTTATCTTGGTTTATTTATTTGTGCTATATGTGGTGTATTGTTTATATATTTTTATAATTTTAAAAGTGGTATGTTATATGAGATACACGAATTATTGCATGGTAATTTTGATGATAGATTTGGTACACATAGAATATTTCTGTGGAAAAGGACACTTTCTATATTTCCTCAATATCCTATAATTGGATCTGGTCCAGATACATTTGCAATAAGATTTATGGCAAAATATACTGCTGATGTTGCAGCAATAGGGCCATTAACAATTAATGATACAGCAGCTAATGTTTATCTAACAATGTTAATAAATATTGGTATAGTTGGATTAGGAACTTATTTAGCATTTATATTTTTTCAGATTAAAAAAGGATTAAAAGATATAAATGAATACTCAGTAATTTTGTTAATTCCTATTGTATGTTATTTATTTCAAGATTTCTTTAATTTATCACTTGTAATAGTGACTCCGATTTTTTGGCTATTACTGGCTTTACATTATAAAAGTACTTGTCTTAAAAAAAGAGAAATATCATTGACATAATAAGACCGAGTAATGTATAATTAAAATGTAGAAATAAGGAAGGTGTATATTTATGAAAGATTCTTTTAAAAAAAGTGCATTAAAATTAATTCTTGGTGGAATAGGCTTATTTGCTTTTGGTATATTTGTGGGGTATCAATTAGATTCTAATTCAATCTCGTCATTGCAAGGATTTTTATTTAATTCTCTAGGTGATGCCAGTGCAACAGATCCAAATGCAACGGATGCTAATGCAACAGATGCTAATGCAACTGATGCTAATGCAACAGATGCTAATGCTGGGACAGGTTATCCTCAGACATCAGATAATATTTTGTATCTGCAAAATTTTTCTCTTAAAACTGCAAGTGCAAAGGCAGGAGAAAAAGTAAAAGTTGATATAGAAACAACAGGAGCTTGTAATAGTGGAGTATCAATTATCTTTAAAAATTTAAGTAATGGTTCTACTTTTACTGTTTCAGTAAATTTAGATACATATGATAAATATATAATTTTACCAGCAAATGTTGGAGCTGCAACATATTTAGTAACGGATGTTTTGTTAGTAGGTACTAATAGTGATAATACTACTTTTACTAAACAATATAGTAGTGCTTCTGGTTCAATAGGTAATGTAACTCATTATGATTTTGTTGCTCAGTTAAAGGTTGTTGCAGATGCTGTTTTAGATAATACTATACAGACAAAATTAAATTTAAATAGTATATCCTTAAATTCTGCTGAAGCAAAAGTTAATGAAAAAGTATTTGTAAAATTTGTTACTAGTACCCCATTAACAAGTCTAAAACTTAAATTTGTTAATGAAAATTCAAAAGAAATGTTGGTTTATGTTAAATCATTAACTAACAATCCATATTTTGAAGTACCATCCTCAAGTGTAATTGGAACTTATAATTTAGTAGCAGCAACATTAGCTTCAAGTACAAAAACGGTGTTATATAGCAAGGATGGAACTGTTTCAGGTTCGGAAAAATTCTTATTTAATTCATCTTTAGTTATAAAAGACAATAAACCTGATAATAATTTTGTTTATAATAATGAAGATTTAACAGAGGAAATTATTACTAAACTATTTGATGCTGATAGTAAATCTATAATAAATATAAATGCAGGTTCTAATCCTATAATTAGTTCGGATTTATTTAATGTTATTAAAGGAACAACAAAAAAATTAGTTATTAATTATAATGATAATCAAATTATATTTGAAGGTAAAGATGTTAATAGCTCTAAATCAATAGATGTTACTTTAAACACTGGTGTGATTAAGAATGATTCAAATATTGGTAAGCTAGTAAATGATGGAATAGTATTAGATTTTGCTTCTAATGGTAATTTACCGGGTAAAGCTCTTATTAGAATAAAAATTACTGAAGAAATGAAAGCAAAATTTGGTAATGAAAAAGTACATGTTTATTTTTACAATTTACAATGCAAAGATTTTAGTAAAGTGGCCGCTGAGGTAACAGCAACTAAAGATGGATACTACGAATTTGGTATTAATCATAATTCAGAATATATTTTAGTTAATAAAGCACTTGACAATAAATTGATTGCAGATGATACAGATAATGTTGTATCATTTCAAAAGAGTAATAAGGTTTATTTATTATTAATAGGACTAGGTCTATTAGTAATTGTAGGTGTTACAGCTGGAATTATCATAATAGAAAAGAAAAATAAAAATAAAAAGTTAACTAAATTAAACAAAAATAATATTAATAATAGTTCTGGAAAAGATAAGTTATAATTATATTAAAAAATATTTCAAAATTGAAATATTTTTTTTATAGTAAACCTTAATATAATATTAAAGTTATTGCTCTCATCAAACATGGAAATACATTTTAATACATAGAATTTTAATTAAAAATTTTTATTACTTTTAATTTCACAGGTAGAAATAATATAACCATAAATATTGTAATAAATCTTTGCACTTATATTTTGATCAGAACATAACACGTTGTTATTTTTAATTAAAAATTCTACTTCCTTAATATAATTTAAATTTGTTCCTAAACATTTGAAATAAGCCTCTTTTAGTGTATATATTTCAAATAATTTATTATAAATTTCATTTTCATTTTTAGTAATATAAATAATTTCGTTTTCAGTTGCAAACTGATAAATAACATTTATATTTACTTTTCTAATTTTTTCAATATCAATTCCTATATTATTATTTGATATAGCACAAACAGAATAATCGTGTGAATGACTAATATTAAAAAATACTTTTCTATTCTTAATTATTGGTTTACCAAAGTTATTTATATATATATCAATTTTATCATATGATAAACTTTTATTTGATAATAGTTCTTTGAATAATAATTCGCCAAGTAAGCTTCTTTTTTTACTATTAATATTTTTAATCTTTATTATCTGATTCTTTTTTTCATCTTTAATAGTATTTAATAAATCTCTATACTTTTTCATTGTTAAAGTTTTAATATTTCTATATAGTATTTCCAATATATATACACCCACTTTACAAGTTCTATAATAATTATACTTTATATTTTAAAAATTAACAATAACCGGGCAAAATATAGAAATGCTTCTATAAATATTGAGTACTTATTGTTAATTTGCAAACTTTGTATTATAATAAAATTAGGGTTTAGGAGTGTATAGTAATGGAAAGAAAACTTTTTTGTGATATTAGTCCAATTTGTTATAAAATATCTTTTAAGAAAGAAATTTTAAGAAGAAATATAAAAGATTTATTTAGTAAAGAAAAAATAGCAAAAGAAAGAAGTAATGAAGAACTACCAAACATTGTAAAATCTCATAGTTCAGTATTAATTAGAAAATTACATGGAGTAGATATAAGGTTACAAGAAAATAAAGTAACTAATATTATGCTAGCTTGTAATAAAGTAAATGGTATAATTATTCATCCCGGCGAAACTTTTTCTTATTGGAGGACTGTTGGTAAAACTTCAAGTAAAGAAGGTTATAAAAAAGGATTAGTAATTGGTAGAGGCGGATTTGTATCAGGGTATGGTGGTGGATTATGTCAAATGGCAAATATGATTCATTGGTTAGTTATAAATAGTCCTCTTGATGTTACGGAATTACATCATCATACAGATGCTTTGTTTCCTGATGAAAGAAGAAGAGTACCTTTTGGAACTGGAACTTCAGTTAGTTATAATAATGTTGATTATAGATTTAAAAATAATACTGATCAAGATGTACAAATTCTTGTATGGGTTGAGAAAGGTGAATTATGTGGCGAATTAAGAAGTAAAAGAGAATATTCCTGTAGATATAAACTTGTAGAAGAAAATCACCATTTTAAAAAAGAAGGAAAAGAGTATTACCGTGTTTCTCAAGTTTATAGAATTGTTATTGATAGATTAACAAATGAGGAATTATATAAAGAACTAATATTAGATAATCATTCATTAGTAATGTATGATCATAATTTAATCCCCAAAGAAGAAATACGGGAGGACAAAAATGTTAGAAAGAATAATAAATCAAAAGGAAAGTAATAGATTTGCGTATAAAATAGAGAAAAAAACATTAACATATAAAGATTTGAAAATAAAAGCAAAATATTATTCAATGTTATTAAAGTACCAAGGAAATACTCCAATTATTATATATGGACATAAATCTATTAATACATTTTTATCAATATTTGCTTGCATAGAAGCAAAAAGAGCATATGTACCAATAGATTTATGCACTCCAAAAGAACGAATAGAAAAGATTATTAAACTTACTAAATCTAGTTTAATATTATCAGATGAAAAAATTATTTTTAAAAATATAGAATGTTTAAAGTTAAATGAATTAGAAAAATATAAAAATAATAGTTTAATATTTGAAATAAAAAATGAAATTGCATATTATATTTTCACTTCAGGAAGTACAGGAAATCCCAAGGGAGTCCCTATCTCATATGATAATTTATTTAACTTTGTTAGTTGGATAAAAGATATTGAGCCATTAAACAGCTATGACAATATTAATGTACTAAATCAAGCTAGTTTTAGTTTTGATTTGAGTGTAGCAGATATTTTTTATTCAATGTATAGTGGTCATACTTTAATTGCTTTAGATAAAGATATTAAGGAGAGCTATACAGGTATTTTTGAAACAATACACGATGAAAAAATAAATTTAATGGTTATTACGCCAACTTTTATTAAATTATGTTTGGTGAATAAAGAATTTAATGAAAAAAATTTTTCTTTCCTAAAATGTTTATATTTTTGTGGTGAACAATTAGAACCAATTACAGTAAAAAAAATATTTAATCAGTTTCCTAATATAAGAGTAATTAATGCTTATGGTCCAACAGAAGCAACATCAGCAGTATCGTCAATTGAAATAAAGAATAACATGTTAAACAATGATTTATTGCCCGTTGGTAAAGTTGGAAAATTTGCAACAAATATTTTTATACATGACGGACATATAGTATTAAGTGGAAAAAGTGTTTTTTCTGGTTATGTTGGAGATTTGGTTGGCGGTTACTATAATTTAAATAATGAAGATTATTTTGACACAGGAGATATAGGATTTATAGAAAATAATAAATTATATTGTAAAGGAAGATCAGACTCTCAAATAAAGTATAAAGGATACAGAATAGAATTAAATGATATAGAAAGAAATATATACAATATAAAAGGTGTTAAAGAATGCGTAGTTATTGCAAAATATAAAGATGATTTTAATGTAAAAATTATTAAAGCATATATTACAATAGAAAATAAACTCGATTCAGGGTATATTAAAAATGAACTTAAAAAGAAAATACCATCATACATGATACCTAATAGAATAATAGTTATTGAAAAAATGCCAATTAACTATAATGGAAAAATAGATAGAAAGAAGTTGATTGAATTATGATAAATATTTCAGATTTATTATATGAAATATGTGAAGATAAAAATGTTTACAATCCAGATTTTGATTTAATAGAAAGTGAAGTTTTTGATTCGTTCGCTTTTATAGAATTTTTTACAAAGTTGGAAGATCTTGGCTTAGTTATTCAGCCAACTCGCATAGATAGAAGTCTGCTTAGAACTCCAAAAACGATAGAAAAACTTATAGAAGAATACACTATAAAATCATAATAATGACAGAAACATAGTATATTTCTTGGAGTTAATATATAAAAAGTTTAACTAATAATATAAGTAATTATATCTTTTTTTTAATTCCACATAACTTTCTAATTTTAATAAATGCAATAGCATATAGAGTTATAATATAAAATATAAATAAACAATAATAAATTTTTGTAGAATTAATTAATAATAAATCATAAATTAAGTGTAGAAGTATTGGAATTATAAGACTTTTAAATTTATACTTTTTAGATTGCTTTAATTTATCACTGGCAATAGAATTTTTTGCTATTCCTAAATAATATCCCATAATGATACCAAAAACAGCGTGACATGGAACTGATATTACTCCCCTTAATATTATTGGCATCAGTCCAAAACTTCTATAAGCAAAACCATAAAGAATATTTTCAAACGTAGCAAAACCTAAGGAAATAAATGTTGCATATACTATAGGATCATATAAATGATTAAAATTTTTATTTTTCCAGGTACAAATATAATTTATTAACCATTTTGATGTTTCTTCAACAAAGGCTATAACGATAAATGATTTAAATAAGATTTGCAGTACATTCATATTAGAATATGTATTATTTAAAAATGGTAAATAAATTTTCAAGGTTGTAGAAATCAAATATGAAATAACTGCAGAAACGATACCAGCCACATATAAAATTAACAATAAATATGGAGGTTCTTTTTCAATTTTATCTTTAATATAAATATACCACATTAATAATAAACTTGGTACAATGCATAATGTAAAGCATAGAATATTATTTGTCATCAAATCCTCCTACCTTATATACCATTATACATTAAAAAGTAATATTTTGAAATGAAGTTATGAAAACAAAATAACAGAGTTAAGAATATTAAGATTTAAAATTTTCTTGTATTTTGGTAATTCTAAGAAATTTATATTAATGTTTATTATTATAAGCTTTCTAATACATTCTCAATAAATTATAATATAAAATAAATGTAGCATTTCAAAAAGGTTTAACAATAAGGTTGTTCTATTAATAAAAAAAGTATATAATATTATTTAGCAGGTGATGCTAATG
>JAVWBB010000047.1:0-8510 GCA_036649735.1 Bacilli bacterium | reverse complement strand
TTTTTAATCCTTCTACCACTATCTTACCATGATAATGCTTATTTAATACTTCATTACCACTAGCATCGTCTATCCATAATCTTAAAGTATGAGTTTTAACCTCGTTTGCAACTAAAGTACCTGTTTTAACTAAATAACCTGAAGATTCTTTAGTTGATAAAATGACTGGTCCTTCATCATCAATACTATACTTTAAATTAGTTAAAGGTAATAAATTATTACTACATCCATCTATATCTATAATACCTTGATCGTTTAATATTTTAACTGTATAATCTACCGCTAAAGTTCCAGTATTAGTTATTTTAAAAGTATAAGGAGTCGTACTTTTACCTACAGTATCACTTACTGGTAAAGCATTATTTAAACTAATAATATTACCCAACCCAGCTTCAGTATCATTAAATTGTAATTGTAAAGTACCTATGTTTATAACATTATAATCAGTTGATTTATTAACTGATGAAAATATAGCATAAGAAGAACCCATAAATATTAAACAAAATCCTAAAATAGATAAAAAAGTATAATTTAATTCTCTTTTTATAAACCTTGTAAAATTAAAAATCCCTTTATGTCTTTTTGTCGCATCTTCTAAAGTATATTTTGGTCTATTATTCCATTCATTCATTTTAAATACCTACCTTTATTTTTATAAATTAATTATAACATAGTCTTATTTATTTTGAAATAAAAATTAGTCATTAACCAAATATTTTATTGTTCATATATTAAAGTAAAGGAGTGGTTCTATGTATAATAATTATTATCCTTATAATTCTTTTAATATTAAGCCTAAATTTAATTGGAGTAATTTACTTAATACAACAGGAAAAACCCTAAATGTAATTAATCAAGCAATTCCTGTTTTTTATCAAATTAAACCTATACTTGGAAATGCTAAAACATTATTTAAAGTAATGGGCGCTATGAAAGATGATCCTAAAGAAGAAGTAAATACTTATAATGATTTAAAACCAACTAATAATAATGTCCAAAATCCTAAATTATTTATATAGTTTAATATTCATAAAAAAATAAATTAGTTTTCACTAATTTATTTTCTTATCAATATACTCAACCATTCTTTTAGGATTCTCAATTAATTTTGTATATAATTTAATATGTAAACGAAGTTCTGTAATTATTTCTCGTTCTTCTTTTGCTATTTTAAATCCATAAATACCGGTTTCTTCTTCAATAGTAAATTCTTCTTTACCTAAGAAATAAGCAATGCTAACATTAAATATTTCACATAATGCCAATAAATTTTCTAATGATGGATTCCTATTGGATCTTTCATAACAACATATACTAACTTTAGTAATATTGGCTAATTTCGCTAAATGTTCTTGAGTGTAATTATTTTTTAGCCTTAATTCTTTTAATCTCTTAGCAAATAAAGTTGTCATAATAATACCTCCATAGGTTAATTGTATATTTAATAGTTACTCTGTAGTTAAAAGTTAACTAAATTTAAACTTTTATTTGTCTAATGGTTTAGAACTTAAAAAAGTTACTTTTTCAGCGATAACTTCAATAACAGTTCTTTTGACTCCGTCTTTTTCTATTACTTTGGTTTGAATACGGCCTTTTATACCTAGAATACTTCCTTTCTTACAGTATTCTGATGTATTAATGGCTGTTTGTTCCCACAAAGTACATTCAATAAAGTCGGTTTCGTATTGACCTTCAGAATTTTTAAAACTTCTTGGAATAGCTAAAGTAAGATTGGTTACTTTCTTTTTACTTTCTGTTTCTCTTAATTCTATGTCTTTTACTAGTCTTCCTACTAATACTAATTGGTTTAACATACTTCTTCCCTCCTTTCTAAAAATAGTTTAACTGTTATTATTTTTTATTGCAAAGCGCCAATTCTTTATATTAAAGCTAATATTCAATAGCAATTATTAATTTTGCTCTAGAACAAAATTTAAAATTGAACACATAAAAAGATGTAATTTTAAATATTACATCTTTTTAGACTTTTTTCAAATTTGACACTTATTTACACTATTTCTTTTAATAATTGATTTAATTCGACTGCATACTCTAAAGGAAGCTCTTTTTTGAAAGTATCTATAAAGCCTAAAATAATTAATTCTTTAGCTTTTTCTAAAGATATACCTCTACTCATTAGATAAAATAAGTTTTCTTCACTTATTTTAGAAATAGTTGCTTCATGAAAGATATTACTAGTATTATTATTACAAATATTAGAAGGATAAGTATAACTTTTTGATTTATCATCTAAAAGTAACGTATCACATTTAATTGAAGAAACACTGTTGGTTGCAGTATCTTTGATTTCTACTTTACCACGATAATTAGCTATTCCTTTATTTTTAGCTATACTTTTAGAAATAATATTACTACTAGTATTTCTACCTATATGAATCATTTTAGCCCCAGTATCTTGAAACTGATTTTTACTTGCTACACTAATAGTAATACATGTTCCTTTAGAATTATCCCCTTTTAATATACAAGCAGGATATTTCATCGTTATTTTTGAACCCACATTTCCATCGATCCATTCCATTAAACCATTTTCTAAAACTACAGCCCTTTTAGTTACTAAATTTAAAACATTATCTGACCAATTTTGAATAGTTGAATAACGACAAGTACTGTTAGCTTCAACAAATATTTCAACAACTGCAGCATGAAGCCCTTGTTCATTATATGTTTTAGCGCTACACCCTTCAATATAATGTAAACTACTATCATGATCAACTATTATTAAAGTCCTTTCAAACTGCCCCATATTTTTAGCATTAATGCGAAAATAACTTTGAAGAGGACGATCTAATTTAGTAAAAGGTGGAATATAAATAAAACTCCCCCCACTAAAGACTGCTCCATTTAAAGCCGTAAATTTATTTTCTTTATTATTTACTAATTTAGCAAAATATTTTTTAGTAAGTTCTGGATATTTTTTCATTCCATCTTCAATTGAAGTAAAAATAATATTCTTTTTAGCTAATTCTTTAAGCATATTATGATATATTACTTCACTTTCATATTGAACACCCATTCCTGCTAAGTTCTTTTCTCCATCAACTACACCAATACCATTTAATTCATTATAAATATCTTTATCTATATCATCCCAATTATTTTTAATTTTATTATCATCATTTTTATAATAAATTATATCATCAAAATTCAAATTAATTTGCGGACCAAAAGAAGGCAACTCTAATTCTTCAAATTCCTTAAAACTATCTAATCGATATTTAAGTATTTCTTCATCTTCACCTTTTAGTTTTGATATTTTTATAATGGCCTCTTTATTTAATTTCTTTATTTCCACTTTATGCCTCTTTTACATATTAATTACTTTTTTTATTGCTTCAATAGGAAGTAACGCACACTTCTTTCGATTAGGTTGTTTATATACTTCATCATAAACATTAAGTTCTCCTAATATTTTATCATCATATTCTTCTTCATTAATCATCTTTTCATAATTAATAATAATATCTTTAACTTCTTTAATACTTTTATCTAATAAACTCTTTATCATTATTGATGTTGCTGAAGTTGTAATCGCACATGCTTCCCCATCAAAGACAATATCTTTAATCTTATTTTCTTCTATTTTAACCATTATATCAATATTATCTATACAAGAAGAATTATTAGTATTTACAAATTTATAAGTTTTATCTTTAACTAATCCTCTATTTTTAGGATTATTATAATTTTCTAATATTATTTCTCTTCTTAAATTATTATCCATTACATCTCCTATATTACGATATCAAATATCCTATCACTATTTTTTAATACTTCATATATTTTATCCATTTCTTCTATAGTGTTATATAAATATAAACTAATACGACAAGTATTTTTAACAATTAACTCTTCTTTTAGCATCTTTGCGCAGTGGTTTCCAGCTCTTACACAAATATGGTAATGGTCTAAGTATCTTGCTGTATCTTGTGGAAAAACATTATTGATATTAAATAAAATTAACCCACTATCATTATTTTCATTATAAATAATAATATTATCTAATGTTTTTAATTTGTCTATTAAATAGTTTTTTAATTTTACTTCGTGTTCATGTATTTTATCTAAGCCTATATTACTTATGTATTTAATTGCAAAATTCATTCCAATAACTCCTGCAATATTTTGTGTTCCGGCTTCTAAACAATTAGGTAAATCATTATAACCATAATTTCCTTTAGATGTAAAATCACTATTCATTCCACCCCCTAATTTATAAGGAATAAAATCTTTTAATAGTTCTTTTTTGGCATACATAAATCCTACTCCTGTAGGTCCACACATTTTATGGGCACTAGCTACTAAAAAATCTATTTTACTTTTTTGAACATCTATTTTTTTATGCCCAATACTTTGAGCAGCATCAACTACAAATAAAATATTATTTTCTTTACAAATATTACCTAATTTATTAATATCTCTTACATCGCCAATTGTATTAGTAACATACGCTAATGAAATTACTTTAGTGTATTTAGTTATCATTTTTAAAACATTTTCATTAGTTACATGATGATTATTATCTAGTGGAATAAACTTAACAACAATTCCTAATTCCTCTTCTAAACGATACCATGGTAAAACATTTGATGCATGTTCAGATTTAGTTATTAGTACTTCATCCCCTTCTTTTAAATAATACTTCATAAAGGAATTAGTTATTAAATTAAGCCCATCTGTTGCTCCACTTGTAAAGACTATTTCTTGTGAATCAGCAGCATTAATAAATTCTTTTACCACGTTTCTTGTATCTTCGTATATAACATCTGTTTTATGACTAATTGAATAATCACCACGATGAGCATTAGAACAATAATTATTATAATAATCATTCATAGAATCAATTACTACTTTAGGCTTAAAACTAGTTGCAGAATTATCCACATATATTAAATCATCTTTTAACATTGAAAAATCTTCTCTATTCATTATGAAACTCCTTTCTTAAATTAACTTTAAACATTCACTTAAAAACTTATAATCTTCCTTCATATTACCGAGTAAATTACCTTTAATCATTAAACTAATTGCTTTACTTCTATTTATACCTCTAGTTAGCAAATAAAAAATATCATCTTCATTAAATTGCCCAATATATGCATTATGTTTTGCGATTATTTCATTATTTTCTACTAATAAATTAGGATATATTACTGATTTAGCTTCATTTAAATAAATTATCTTATTATCTTGTTCACTTATGCAATCAAAAATATTTGTAAGTACTTTAGCTGTAATATTAAATTCTAATAATTCTTTAATATTTATACCATGATTATATATATATGATTTAGATTTGTTTTTTAAATGATTAATAGTCATTATTAATATATTATTTATATTAGATACAATACTATAATTATATGTAATTATTGATTCTTCTTCTAAGTCTATTTTTATATCAAAATTTGTATCTACATTAAAATTATTTACGATTAAACTACTATTATCATCTATTTGATACTTAAGCGTAATATTACTATCAATTACAATGAAATTAATATTTACTTTAAGACTTTTTAATATTTTTATATTTAATGCTAAGTCTGATTTAGTTATATAAATAAATATATTACTATCTTTATTAACTATTAAATTATTATTATCAAAGATAAACCCTTCTTCTTTATTTATATCAATACTATTATTAATTATTTCAATATCTTTCATTGCTCATAACCATTTATTTCTATTTGACGAGCAAAATCAATATTCCCAGATTTTGTTATTTGTCCATTTTTCATAACATGTACATAATTAGGTTTAATCATCTCTAATATGCGAGGATAGTGTGTTATTATTAATATTGATGTATTTGGGTTTTCTTCTTTATATTTAGTAATATTTTCACATACTATTTTTAAACTATCAATATCTAATCCCGAATCTAACTCATCAAGAATAATTAACTTTGGTTTTAATAAAAGAATTTGTAGTACTTCATTCTTTTTTCTTTCTCCTCCTGAGAAGTTTTCGTTAATGTTACGATGAATCATTTCTTTATCTATTTTTAATTGTTCACAAGCATAAGTTATTTGATTAATATAGTCATATAGTCCAATGTGTTCTTCTTTTGTTTCATTAATAGCGGTTTTAATAAAATCACTTGTCGTTATTCCTTCGATTGAAAGAGGATTTTGAAAAGCTAAAAAGATTCCTTTTTTGGCTCTTTCATCAGTTGTTAATTTAATAATTGATTTTTTATTGCTTAAAATATCGCCACTTTCAATTGTAAACGATGGATGTCCCATAATTACTTTAGCTAGAGTACTTTTACCTGTTCCATTTGGACCCATAATCGCATGTGTTTCACCTTTATATATATTTAAAGAGAAATCTTTTAATATTTCTTTATCTTTAACTCTGACATTTAAGTCTTTTATTTCTAAATCCATTTTTCATCACCAGTATTAGTTTATCATTTTTTAAATGTTTTAACAATTTTTTTGTATAAGAAAAGTAAAATAATTACTATATATAATAGAATATTCGCTGTATTCTCAAAATGTTGTTTAACATTTTGCTTTTTTTTGTTAAAATTAAACTAAGGAGATGAGAATATGGACTGTTTATTTTGTAAAATAATTAATAATGAAATACCTAGTTATACTGTTTTTGAGGATGATATTGTTAAAGTAATCTTAGATATTAATCCATCAACTAATGGAGATTGTTTAATAATTCCCAAAACGCATTATATAAATATTTTAGATATTGATGAGTTGGTATTAAACCATATTAATAAAATAGCGAAAGAATTGTATTTAAAATTACAAAAAAAACTTAATTGTGATGGATTAACAATTGTTATTAATAATAATTATGGTCAAGATATAAAGCACTTTCATATGCATTTAACTCCAAGGTATAAAAATGATGAATTAGTGCATAATTTCAATAAGGATTTGTTAAAACCCTTAATTGATATTAATAATATATTAAATTAAATTAAAAGAAGGACATCCTTCTTTTATTAGCAAGTCATTGCTGAACCTAATATAATAGCTAATAAGATATATAATACGATTACAATTACAAAACCAGAACTATTACTGTGGCATCCACAATTTGTCATACAACGTCTCCTTTCTAAAGATATCTTTTAAATTAGAAGTAAGCACCTAGAATAATTACTAATAAAATAAATAATACTAATACAATAGCAGATGATGATGTGTAGTTACTCATAATATTCTCCTCCTTTTTCTCTTTTCACATTATCTTATGTAAATTATCATAATGTGTGAGAAAATATATATAGGTATTTATGTAAAAAAACGGGAATTTTCTTGTAATTAAAAGATAACTTTGTTATGATAAATAAGTAATTTATTTATGGAGGAGAAAGATGAAAAAAGTTCTTATAAGTTTAATGGCTATTACACTACTTGTTAGTGGATGTGGCAAAGTACCGAAATTAAAAGATGGAAAGGAAGCCGTTGTTACATTAAAGGGTGAAGATATATCTGTTGATGATTTATACAAAGAAATTAAAGATAAGTACGCTATTAGTATTTTAATTGATAAAATCGATTTAAAAATACTTAATAAAAAGTACCCTAGTGATGATACTGAAAGTAAAAAGATTAACGATCAAATTACCGCGATGAGAGCACAGTTTCAAAATGATGAAGCAAAATTCATTGACGCTGTTAAGCAAGCATTTGGAGTAGATAATCTTAATGATTTAAAGAAAATTTTAGTTCTTGATTATAAAAGAGGAAAAGCAATTGAGGCTTATGTTAATGGTTTAATTACAGATAAAGAAATTAGTGAATACTATGACAATAAAACGATTGGTGATATTAAAGCTAGTCATATATTAATTAAAGCTGAAATTACTGATGGTATGACTGCTGCTCAAAAAGAAGATGCTGATAAAGCGGCTTTAAAAATTGCTAAAGAAGTTATTAGTAAATATAAAAACGGTGAAAAATTTGCAGATTTAGCTAAACAATATTCTGATGATGAAGCAAGCGCTGCTAAAGGTGGGAACTTAGATTACTTTAATAGAGGATCTATGGTTAAGCCCTTTGAAGATGCCGCAATTAAATTGGAAAAAGGTAAATACACTTTAGAACCAGTTAAATCAGACTTTGGATATCATATTATTTTAAAAACTGATCAAAAAAAGAAACCATCTTTAAAGACAGTTAAAAGTGAAATTAAAAAAACACTTAGAGAAGAAAAATTAAAAGTTGATAAGAAATTACAAATTAAAGCTTTAATTCAATTAAGAAAAGATAATAATGTTAAAATCCAAGATTCAGAATTAAATAACCAATATGATAAAATAATGGAAAACTTATTAAATCAAAAAGAAGAGACTAAATAATTAGTCTTTTTTTATTCATCTATCTTTTTAAATCCCTTCATTGCCATAGCTAATTTAACTTTATTATCTAAATCCTTCCCTGAATATTTATTTTTATATTTATTATATAATTTTAAATATTCTTTTTCATATATATCTTTATTGTCGCTTAATG
>JAVWBB010000046.1:0-8588 GCA_036649735.1 Bacilli bacterium | reverse complement strand
ATATTATTAAAAAAGAAGGAAAAACTGCAATTATGGTGACTCATGATTTAGCCGAGATCATTAGTCTAATTCGTATGACTACTAGTAGTTCTTATTATTTTCATTGTACCAAATATAACCAAAAAATAGGAAGTATATTTTCCTATTTTAAGATTGTTCTATTAACATTTTAAGTTTGTTGATTTGTCTATTTAGAATAACACATAAGCGGTTTATTCTTCCATCACTCATTTTAGTAATATCTTGATGCCTATGTAATAACTCATCAAATTCTTCAACAACTCCATTAAGTTTTGATATATCTATTCTTTTTAAATTAGATATTCTTTTGATAATATTATCAAAGTTATCAACGTAATAGAAGAATCTACCATTACCTTCAATCACTATTTCATCGTCACTATAATCAAGTAAATTAAGTGAATTACCTGTATCGAAAATAGGTGCTGTATCTAACCATTTTAAAGTATTTACATCTCTTATAATACCAAAGTTATTTAAATGTCTATCATTATTTAGCATTAAATAATCTAGGATAAACATATTATCTACTTTTTCTTTTGCCTTTTCAATGCCATTATCAGATAATATTTTAACATAGTTATCATAAGCATTTTCTTTATTAGTGTTTTTTAATACTTGATAAGCCGGAATTAACTCGGTATCTGTAGTAATAAAACAAGCACATTTTGAAACAATATTTCCTTTAACTATATCTATTGTATAAGGAATATGATGAAATCCTAATCGCTCACATATCATACTTGCCAACACTTCATTAAATGGTTGTAACACTTCACTTTTTAGCCCTGCTTTTAGTAAGTATCTTGTTTTATAATCAATGACCCAACTCTTTCTTAAAACTCCATCCGTCGTATTATTAGGCGTTAAGAGAGTAATATTAGATAGTATTGGTCCATTGGTTGTAAATGTTGCTTCCGTAAATTCTAAATCATTGAAATCATTATCAAAGAAATTGATATATTCGTATTTAACTTCTCCATCATATGGTTTTATCCAATATTGATCAGAAAGTGATAATCCAAAGGCTTTATCCAAAAGAACCGCTGGACTAGAGATATTTAATCTATCCATCAGCATATCTAGTTTATCTCTGCCTTCCGGAATTCCTCTACCTTGAAACCAATCAGAAAGAACTTTATTCATACTATCATCTATATCACCAATACTTGCTTTTTTTACAATTAAAGGTGCATAATCAATATTCTTAACTTCTAGTATATCCGTGAAATATTTAGCTTCTTCATGATACTCCGCTACTAATACTTCTGTATTTTTATTCATTAGTATAACTCTCATACAACACCTCTTTTCTATATATCTATTATACCAAATTAATAGATATTTTAATATAGATTTGTAATTATTTTCAACCTAAAATGAGTAGAATAATATTCTACTCATCATAAAATTTAACATCAATGATTTCTGGTCGACCATTCGCCTTGTCCACACTTCGATTTACAATAACAATACTTTCTACAAATTGATTAAGAAACTCTAATCTTTCCTTATTACTTAAATACTGCCAGTGTTCTTTTATCGTATTTGCAATTAGGCTCTTATCAATCTGTATAGCTGGTTGGATTTGTCTTTCAAGTGTTTGAAGTTCATTACCTAATATGGTAGACTGACTATCAAGTTCTGTAATCATATATTTCATTTGATTGTGGTCAATTTCATTTTCCATAAAGAGGTGCATAACTTCTTTTCTTTTGTTATCATTTTCAGTTAATCTTTTCTTCAAATGTATGATATTACCTATTTCGCACGTTTCTTGTTCTATAGGTTTGATATTTTCTATTTCAGATAATTGTTCAATATTTTCAATAAACTCTCTAAATACTTCTTCTACCTTTCTATGACTCATTCCTAAGGCAACACACTTTCCTTTCTCTCTATTCACACAACGATAAGCAAAATGCGTGGTAGTGGAACCATCCTTTTTGGTTTTTATTGTTCTTTGGCTAGTTAATCTTTGACCACATACTCCACAGACCAATGTCCCACAATAATAAACATCTTCTTTTGAATGATTTGTCCTAGAATTTTTTTTGATTTTAGTTAATCGTTCCTGTGCTTTATCCCACAAATTTTTAGAAATAATTGGTTCATGAAGTCCATTTAATTCTTCAAATCCATTTTTAGAGTTAATTCCATATCGAACACCTCCAATATAGGTAACATTTGAAAGTATCAATCGTATTGTTTTAGGTTGCCACACACTGTTGATAACATAAGTTTCATTTTTAAATCTTCGCTTTTGAGTTTTTCCTTTCTTTTTAGTAGGAATACCCTCTGCATTTAAGATACCTGCTATCTCAGTAAATGTCCTACCGTCTACATACATTTTGAAGATGCGTTTTACCACGATTTCTTCATCTTTATTGATTGTTTGTATTTCTTGATGTTTTGGTCGATTATATCCATAAGATGTAGTAGAACTGCATAGAGATTTTCCCTCTTTTACTTTTTGAACGAATGCAACTTTAACACGCTCAATCGTTTGTTCTCTTTCAAGTTGAGAAACTGCTCCGGTAACTCTTGTCATAAATCTTCCAGTAGCGGTTGATACATCAATAAGACCCCCAGAGATAGTGAAAACTTGGACTCCAAACTCTTGAATTAGTTTGATAATGTCTTCCGTATCTGACATATCTCTAGTTAGTCTATCGAATTTATATAACACTACGACATTGATACTTTTTGTTTTAATATCACTGATAAGTCTTTTAACGTCTGGTCTATCTTGAATATTCTTTCCACTAATACCCTCATCGGCATATATGTCAAAAATATTCCAACCTTGCTGATGAACAAAATTTGTTAAATTTTCTTTTTGAGCAGCTATGGAATAACCTTCTTGTGCTTGCCGTTCCGTAGAAACTCTTATATATAGACCCGCATTTATTATTTTGCTATCTATCATATATGCCTCCGATTTATATTACTATGCTTGTAACATTTTAGGTATAGAAGTTCTTAAAAAGAACTCTATCATCTTTTCTTGAATATTTTTTGATAGTATAATCTTTTCCTTTTTCATATGATACCTCCTCGTTTAAGTATATGATTTTAAAAAGATTATAATGTGTTAATTTAAAAATATACATATAACTACTGTTACACAAATAAAATGATTTAGCAATTGATTAAGAGACTAGTTATCTTTGAATGAAGTATAATATGCTTCTATGCTCTTTTAGATGTTACTATTCACAGTCGAATTTTACCCCATTAATAGTTAAAAGAGTGACTTTTTTTTAAAAATAAGCATATAAAACAGTATGCTATTTAATTAACATGCTCCGCTTTTATAAAAATAGAGGCCTTATAAACTGGATTTTGTACACTTTTTCGAGATTGATTGTGAATAGTAACCTAAAATTCATTAAGATTTCCTTATTAAATAAGGAAATCTTAATGAATAATTATCCACAATAAATAATAGCAAATTAACACGGTTTTGTTGAACTATTGTCTACTTTTAACATATATTAAATTTTCGGCTGTGAATAGTAACGCAGTAATTGGTAATATATAGATTCCTGTTTCTCTATCTATTACTATAATATCAGTATTACCAACAATTACACACATAAAAATAAGTTTTTTTGAAACATTTTCATAAAACTTTAAAAAGCTACTTTTTGCATCATTTATTTCATTAAAACCGAGTTTAATTTCTACAGCTACGTAATTACGATCGCTAAATTCTAAAATTGAATCAACTTCTAACCAGAAACATTATCATAAAATTCTCATTTGTATGTTTGCCTTACATAACTATATTAGGTAAAAAGTCAATAACAGATATACACCTTTTAAAATTATTAAATCTTTTTATAATTTACAAGATTGATATAAAATATCTAACATTTCTTTTTCATGTTCTAAACAAGCAACTTTTTTCCAGTATTCATTGCCAGATTCATTATCATTAACAATAGTTTTATCACTCATTTTAATTAATTTTAAACTTCCTTTTTTTATCATTTCTTCAAATGTATTTTTCTTTGCAATTGGAGACATATTAGAAAATTTAGAGTTAACATTACTTTGAATAATACATAAGTTCCCTAAAGTATCAACATTATCCCATTTAGAAAATGTATCATCAGAAGGATTTTTTGGATACCAATGTTCTACTGAATTACGATATTCAAAAATAAAATTTTTGTATTTTACAGTTTCTTTTTTCCATATCAAATAATCCAAATAATTTAAAACTATATGAGGTGTATCAACTCCCATTTTAAAGTCTCCTTTATTTAAATAATCTTCTAATACAGTTTTTTTAATATTATCCTCAATTACTTCTTCTATTCTATATAATTCATCATCTATATTATTCTTACATAAGAAAGTAAGCAACAAAGTAACCCAGTGCATAGATTTATTAGAAGTATATGTAACTCTTAAACAAGATTCAAGCATTAAAACATTATTAAGTCTTACATAAGCATTATTATTCTTCTCATATTTTTTATGCATAATTGTGTTTATATATTGAGGATGTTTTTTTGATGCTTGACCATAAACAACTAATTCTTTTAAACTCCATTTTCCATCTACTTCATCATTAATAAACTCTCTTTTAATAATATACTTATCAAAATAAAATCTACATTTTAATAAAAAATATACAAACTCCATTGAAAAATCGTTAAGCTTATTAGATTTCTTTACTTCATTAATAACATTTTCAAATACATCTATTAGTAATTTATCATCCATACCATCAACTTCAATATTAACTTTATTAACATTCAAATAAACCTTTAATGTATGTAATAAAAAATATGGAAAACTGGTTATACTTTCAAAACGCTTCTTTTCATATTTTTTATTGCTTTCACTAATATCATTTACATTAAATTCAGGTTTTATTATATCTTTAATTGTTACAATATTACTTAATTCATCTTTTTGATTTAAATTAATTAATTTAAAGTTATCAAATGAAATTAAATCAGACCATAAAGAAGAAAAAATAGAATTTCTTAAATAAACATCAAAGTTCATTTGAACATATCCATCCATATCACTACAAGCTTCCCATACTTTTGCAAATAATTCCTTATGATCAGCATTTTCTATAAAGCTCATTAATTTTGCTTTTAAAATGTCATGTTGTTCTAATTGTTCACCACGTGTATTCATAACCTCAAAATAATGATTTAGATCAGTATTTTCGGGTACTACAATACGATATATTTTTACATGATTTAGCCTTTCTTTAAATTCTTTTTTATTAAATTCTTTTCTATTAATAATCCGCTCAATTATAGATTTACATATAATTAAAGAATCATTATGAACATCTTGCAAATCTATTACTCCATCATTTAATAGCTTTAAATAACTATTGTAATTATCTCTACAAGAAAATCTTAAATTATTTAAATCTAACTTTTCACCCAATAAACTAAGTAACAAATATATTACAATTAACCTTTGTTGGCCATCAATAACTTCATAATTAGATTCATCTATTAAATTAACAACTAAAGAACCAACATAATAATATTCTTCTTTAAAATTCATTATATCTTCTATAAATTCTAATATTTCTTTTTCTTCCCATGAGAAAGTTCTTTGATAAATTGGTATAATATAGTTATCATTAAAAATATAATCATCATTAGTTTTTATAATTGATAATTCTTTTATTTTATTTTTCATTTTTTACCTCATATCCATTAATTTTCTTCAAATGTTCATATAAATCATTCCATTTATTTATTTTAGCAGTATCATTTTCTCTTATAATATTAATCGTTATTTCTTTTATTTCAGTATGTAACCTCGCATTTTTAATAATATTAAAAAGTGGTATATTATTCGTATAACTATTTTCGTTATTTCCAGTAGCATATTTATTAACACTATCAAAACCAAGTGTTTCTCTATCAACTCTTAGCATAAAAGCCCAAGTAAATAGTTTTCTCACAACTTGTTCATCTAGATTATTAAATCTATCATAATAACATAATAAAACATTAAAAAATAAATTTTTAGTATATATAAAACCATTAGAATAATTTTTATAATCTTCATTTTTATTACCAAATGGCCCTGTAATATCAATAATATATCTGAATAAAATATCATCATTTAAAGTTTTATTTAATTTATCAATCATTCTTAAATAATAATTAACCATTTTAAAAAAACATATTCCAGAAATAAAAGATTCACTTATTTGAAAACTATTATCATTACTCTTTAATAACTCAGCATAGGTATAATTATAATTATCTGATATACCTTTAAATGTATCAATTTCTTTAGTAGTAAAATTATTAGTTTTTTTCCCTTTTGACCAGTTTATAATAGGATACAAATGTAAGGAAAATAATTCACTTATATTTCCCTGTTTTTCATTTTCCCAAGATTTTACTAAAGGTAAAACTACATCATCATTACTATTTATCTCACGTAAATGATAAGCTTTTAACAAATCATGTGGATTTAATGCTTTTCCACGCGTATTTTGAGAATCAAAAAGTTGAAACGCTTCTTCTTCTTTATTAACAATAATTACAACTACTTCCAGTATATTTTCAAGGGCATTTTTAACCATGTTTAAATTACTAACATTATCTTTAAACCAATCTTCAATTAATAAATAATTATTATGAATATTATACTGAGATAATTTATTTTTAAAGTTAATTTCTAATAATTTAGAATTATAATCTTCATTTTTAAACATACTTAACAATAAAAATGAAATTATTCTTTGTTGACCATCTACAATAGAAAGTTTTTTATCCTTTTTAAGTAAAATAATTGTTCCAACAAGATATTTAAAAGTTCCATATTTATTATAATTAATTATTGCACTATCAATATCTTTTAATAAATCACGCATATTTTTAGTATTCCATTTATAAGGACGTTGAAAAAGAGGAATATCTAAATTATCTATTTCTAATAATTCCTTAATACTTTTAATATCAAATTCATTTTTTGCCATAATTACCTCTTATATTTCATAATTATTTTATTAAATTTATATTTTTTAATAAATAAAATGGATAAACTCCAATAACGTCATCCTGATTTATTTTATATTTAAACCATATTCCATAACCATCAAAGTCATTTATCAATACTACTAATTTATCATCATTTTTATTAGTAATCTCAGTTAATGATGAACAAAATTCTTCTTTAAATTCAAGATTCTCATTATATTTAAAATACTTTTCAATTCCTTTTATTTGGTCTTTATTAAATTCTTCTTCAAAGTTTAAAAATAAATCTTCACCATCACCTGTAGTCCAATGAGATTTAGTATCTTCGGTTCCATCATCATATTGCCTTATTTTTAAAACATTATCCTTATAACTTAATAATTTCCCAGGTAAAACCATAATCATTTTCTTATCCTTATCATATAATTCAAAAATAATATATTCCCCTACAAGACTATTTAATTTATCATCACTTTTATCAACATCAAGATAAAAAAATGATTTAGCTTTTTCAAGATCAGTTTTAATTTCTTTCATAAGTACTCCTTTAAATAAATTATAACCTTTTTACTATTTTTAAACAACAAAGTCTACTAAATTTAACTAAATTGGACAAACATAATATCTTCTACTATAGGTTGTACATATTATATAATGAAGAAAAAAAATTATTCTTCTTTATCTAAAATCGAGTAGAGAGAAATGTTTATTTGATTTTAAACTTAGGTGGTAGCAACTCAATTAAATATATTTTAAAATGATCATCATACAATTTTTAATTTTGTGATTGCAGTTCTTCACAAATTGCGATAGTTTTCATATCTCTTTTGCCATCATAGTACTTTTCTAAGACTTTATCAAATATTTTGTTATTTGAAATATAAGAAAATAATGTCATTGAAGATTTTAGTTTTAAAGAATCAATATCTCCAAAAATATATTCTGGATTACATATATCGAGACTCAATAGTTCATTTACTATTTCTAACAACCTCTCCCCCAATATTTCATGATTAAAATAAGCTTTTGCTTCTTCTAAGCTACTTATTTCATAATAAATAGCAGTTTCACTCATTCCCAATCCCTTTATTTGAGGAAAGATAAACCACATCCAATGTGTTTCTTTTCTACCTCCTTTAATTTCATTTAATGCATCATAATAAATTTCCTCTTGAGCATTTAAAAATCTTTCTAAATCTATATTCACAAAAACACCTCAAGTATATTGTACCACACTTGACGGTATTAACAAACAATCGAAAATAAACTTATTTATTTTGATATCATCCCTCCTAATTATACGCCTAAAGACCATCTCAAACAAAAAAAGGACTTTTCATATACAAAAGAGCCATTATAGATATTAGCCAATATAACAAAGTTAACACACTTATTTTTGAAACCTGCACCCCGTAGTTTAAGAAACACATATCTAATATGAGTTTAAATACTTGTTACAAAGGAAAGATGTTCTTAATGATGATAACTGGTGTATTATGTTGAAAAAAACAGTCACACATAAGAACTTCTAGCCGAAGCAATTAGTATGAGTTCTAGAATTATTATTTTATCAAAACGACCTGC
>JAVWBB010000045.1:0-8781 GCA_036649735.1 Bacilli bacterium | reverse complement strand
ATTATACCACTTATTTAAAATAAAAAAAGAAATATTATTTTTTCTTTTTCTTTTTAATGTAAAATACTACTACTCCTGCTATAAAAAGTGCAATCAATGCAAACAATGTAATCTTTGAATAACTATCTATTACATTTGCAATTGTTCCCCACGATTTACCTGCAACTGATCCTAGAAGTGTTAAAACTGTGTTCCATATTAATGAACCAAACAAAGTTAAAACAAAAAATGGGAAAAACTTCATTTTAGACATACCTGCTGGAATAGATATTAAACTTCTTACGATAGGAATAAATCTGCAAAAAAACACTGTTTTATTTCCTCGTTCTGAAAACCAACGATATGCTTTTTTGATGTCAGAGTTTTTTAAGCATAATATTTTTCCGATTTTACCTTTTACAATTTTTTCTAATCTTTCTTCACTTAATATAGTTCCTATATAATAAAGAATTATAGCGCCAACCAAGGAACCTATCGTTGAAAATATAATTACTCCTACTAAACTAAGTTTTGTAAATGATGTTGCAAACCCTCCAAATGTTAATATAACTTCGGAAGGAATTGGTGGAAATAGGTTTTCTACTGCTATTAAAAGTAGTATCCCTAGATATCCAAATTTTTCTATGACTGTAATAATTATTTCTTGCATTTATTTACTCCTTTTACTACATAATTAAATCCATTTTTTTTGATTGCATCTATTAATTTTATATCATCAAAATGCATACAATAAACTTTGTTTTTTATATTTTTTGGTATTTCTTTTGATAATTCATTAATTGAAACATGGACTTTACTTTCATTATAACATGAATCTGTATATATTTTGTCGATATTATTATTTTCTTTTATAAATTTTTTTATTATATCAGAGTTATTAATATCTCCTGTATATAAAATATTTCCGTTATCACTATAAATTATAATTGATGTACTCTTAATATATTTCTCTCCGTGATATGTTTCTACATATCTTATTTTGTTAAAACTTATATTTTTATTGTCTAGTTCTTCTTCGTTTATAAATTTATAGCATTCTTTCTCTACTAGCATTCCGTCTAGTATATTTTTGATGTTCTTTATATACTTCATTTTGTTTGATGTAACAATATTAAGTGTTTTTCCTAATTTATAATAAATATACTGTGCTAGAACACCTATACTTCCAATATGGTCACAATGTGTGTGAGTTATAAGAAGATAAAAGTTTAAGTTTTCATTTATTATTTTATTTAATATTAAAGAGTTTGCAACGTCTGTTCCACAGTCAATTATAAAGAGATTACTACCATCTTTGAATGTTGCACTTGTATTTCCATAGTGAGGTTCAAACATTGCTCCACACCCTGTAAAATGAAGATTTATCTTATTCTTCTTATAATTATTAATAAGTTCAATATCTAACAAATCTTTTTTACGATTTAATATTTTTTTTAATTTTATTATTTCGTCTACTGTTTGTAACTTATAATTATCGTACAATAAATAATTTTCACTATAATAATTTTTACCAAAATTAATAACATCATCAATATAATAAACATCTTTTACTCCTTCTTCAGGAACACAGTTAAAATCTTTTAATAGTAATTTATAATTTTCTTTACTTACGGCAATATCTATATCGTTTGTTTCTTCTTTTATTCCTTGAAGAACTAAAGAGGCACCCGATAATATTAAGGGGTCGTATTTGTTAATATTAAATTGATTTAGGGTTTTTAGAATTTCTTTTTTATTAATCATATTATTTTACCAATTCTGTCTTTCTCTTCAAAGGCGTAGTTTGCTTTGTCATAACTTACTAGTGAGGGATCTTTTTCATAGTCTCTGTAATCACCATTTGAAAAAGTTCTCCTATATTGCCCATTTTCTAATCTTTGAATATTGTAGTTTTTAATTTGTTTTGTTTCAGATGATTTATAAATATATTCAATGATTACACTTTCGTTTTCTAATGATTTATTAAAATAATTTTTAACAACGTTTATTTTATCCATGTTATTTTCTTTATAAAATTCATTATTTAAATTGTTTGTAAGTCTTAGAGAATCTAAGCAGGCAAGCATTAGTTTATCTTCTTCAATTCTATTATTAAATTTATTTTCGTAATATAATTTTATATAATCATCAATCATTGGTTCAAGTTTTTCTAATGTAAGTTTTGCATCTTTTACTTCGTTTTCACTATTATTTAATAGTATTTTAGTAGTCATTCTACCGTCATCATCTATTAGTGAAATAAAGCGTTTAGCATCTTTTTTTGAACCACATATTTGTTGAAGTGCATCTACTAGTATTTCAATATCGTGTTTAAAAAATGATTCTTTAACTTTATCAGGTCCTACTAGTTCACACATGATTCTTGCGTATGTTTGTGCTTTATTATAGGTGTCTGAGTAAGTTTTTAAGTATTCAGTTGCCATTTGTTCATTTATTCCTTCAGTTAGGTTTAATCCAATAGTTCCATTAGCGACATATCCATTATTACTTGTAGCATGCATAAATTCATGAAATACTACTTTTTTAGTAATTATATCGTCATTCATAGAGTCAGAATAAAATATAGTTATTTTATCATCAATTAAGCGGTAAAAACCTTTAACTCGATTACTTATCCTATGTGCTTCTTGGTTATCTTTTTCATATACTATTCTTAAGTTCATTAGATTCTTTTTAAGGGTAGACATATCAAAATAATCTAAATTTTCAGTAAAGAAGTGTTCCATTCCTGTTAAAAATTCTTTGTCTTTTTCATCAATTCTCATATTATTTTCTATATATGATAAAATTGTTTTAACTGAAGCTTTATCAACATCATATACTTCCATGATGGCTGAAATGTTTTGTATAAATCCTTCGTTTAAATTTATTGTTTGTAATGGTGTAATAAGTAGATTGGCGGTTATCAATAAAACAATTGTAATTTCACCTATTTTTATTATCATATTTTTAGTGTTTTTATATTTACTATTATCGTTTCCAGAATACATAATATCTATTTCTTTATTAAAATTATCATCAAAGTATTTTTTTATTTCTCCTTCAACTTCTTTAAGTTTTCCATTTATATTATTAAAAAAATATCTGGTTTTTGAATTTTGATCATAAATTGATTTATATTCTATAGAATTATAAAATATATTTCCAAAATTAATAAAGTCTGGTTTCCCTTTTAGAGCTTTATAAACTTTGTTTACTACTTCTAATTCACTTTTTTTTATTATTTGTTTTAGGTCTGTTCCGTCTAATATTGCGGTATAAACATTATTATCATTATCTTTATAATAGACAAACTTTTTATCATTATAAATAAACTCTGCTAGTATTAAACATTTTACTTGTTCATTATATTTATTTAATCCTATAAATTCATACATGTTATCTATACTCCTTCTATTTTACATTATATCAAAAAAAAGGTATTTTTAAAATACCTTATCTTGTTTTGTCTTTTTTCTATCATTATTTTCTATTATATTTGTAAGTTTATTATGTGAAACATATTCAGGAATTTGATTGTATAAAAGAGTTTCTCCTGTATTGGATATATATTTATATTGTCCATTTTCTTGTAGTTGAAAGTCTTCTATGTTTGATTTTAATGATATTCCAGGAGAATAGAAGTAATCGACAGTTGGTGTTTTGTTTACTAATTTTTTATTGATATAATATTTATTTACTTCTGTAAAAAAGGTGTTCCCTTCTTTATAATATTCATATTCTGCTCTATTTCCTTTTCTTATTTGATCTAAATAAGAACACATTAATTTATCTTCTTCTATTGGATAATCGTATTTTGCGTAAAAGAATTTACCAAATAATTCGTCTATTTCCTCACTTAATCTTATGAATTGCATATTTTTTGTTTCATCATAGGCATTTATTCCAAGTTCTGTTTCTATTATCATCTCATCATTAATTAATCTCACTAGATTATGTGCATCATCTGCGTTAGTTAAATTTGTTAAAGCGTCATAAAGTATATCTGAGTTGTGTCCAAATTGAGCTTCTAGAACTTTTGATGGTCCTAGTATTTCACAAAGCATTCTAGCGTATACTTGTTGTTTTGAATAAGAATTTATTATACTCTCTTCTCCACTTGTTATCATATATTCTCTACAAATCATTTCATTTATACCTTCTGTTAAGGCAACACAATCATTATTGTTTAGGGCTATTCCTCCGAAAGAAAGACAATGCAAATATTCATGAAGCAATATTCCATAATTATTTTCATTTGGTTCGTTTGAAGTAAACATTACAATTTTATTTTCTCTTAAATTATATATAGCGCTAACTAAATTGTTTTGATTATATTTTGATTGTGAATCTTTTTCATAAATAATATTTACATTTTCAACATAGTCATCAACAATATTAAAATCAATATAATTAAGGTTATCTTCATATATTTCATCGAGTGACATGAAGAAGGCTTTATCTTTTATACCTATATTGTTGTTATTTTTAATTTTATTGGTTATATCTTCAACAGATTCTGATTTAACTGGTAGATCAAGTTCAAATTTTTGTTCATGAGCATTTGGTACTAAATTTAAGTTGGCTAATACAATACCTGAAATAATACCTAGTGTTATTGATGTTCCCGCTAAAATAATTCTTATTTTATTTTCTATTTTCTTTTCATCTTCATTTGAATTTTTAGTTGGATAATTTGCTAAAATTAGAACTTCTTGATTAAATCGTTTATTTAATTTGTTTTTGATTTCTCCATCAATTTCTTTATATTTTCCATCAATTAGTTTGAAAAAATATCTTCTTTGGTCATATTTATCGTATATCATTTTAATGTTTTCACCATCAATAAATAGATATCCATAATCAAAGAATTCATGTTTATAATGGTTTAGTTTAAATGAATTATAGATACTTAATAATAAATTATATTCTTCGATATTTTTAATTTCTTTTATTTTTTTTGTTTCATAATAGCCTGCATACATATAAACATTGTCAGTATAAAATAGATAATGCCTTCCATTTAAATCAAATGTGGCTACTACTTGACATGTTACTTTTTCTCCATCTTTATTTAATCCTTCAAATGTTTTTTCTTTCATTGTTCCACCCCTATTATTTTAATTATATCACAAATTTAAAATTATTTAGAATAATATTATTTTTTTAAAAAAAAGACAATTAATTGTCTTTAATAGGAATTGTTGTAATCAGATAATTAGTTTTTTTATATTCAAATATTCTGATTAGATTTTGATAACTTATTTTTATTGTTTCTGTATTTGTTAAATAAGGTATCAGTAGGTCTTCATTAATTATATCTTCATCTAGTATGATTTCAACTTGATTGTTTTTATCATTAATTACTCCGAGTGGTGTTACTGCACCAGGCTTTAAATCAAGTATTTCTTTTAATTCTTCTGGAGTACAAAATGACAATTTATTTATTACTAGATTTTCTTTTAATTTTTTTAGGTCTACTTTTTTATTTTCTAATAATACTATCATATAATAATTATTAAATCGGTCTTTTACAAATAAATTCTTTGTACCTAATCCAATTAGGCGTGTTTCTAAATTTAATAAATCATCGATTGTAAATACTTCTTTATGGTGTTGTAATTCTATAGGAATGTTTAATTTTTCTAATAAATCATTCACTAATCATTATCTCTATTCATCATAAGAACTATTCTTAATAAACTTAGTAATGATGATATAACAGAGGCAACGTATGTGTATGCTGCTGCAGTAAGCATCTTAGAGACATCTTCATCTTCACTTTTGTCAGTTACACCGAATTTTTTTAATTGTTCTTTAGCACGAGATGATGCATTAAATTCAACTGGTAATGTAACAAGTTGAAATAATAATGTTGCAAGAATTACAAGAATACTCACTTTAAAATATCCAGTTGCTCCCGCAAAAAGAGAAATTAATAAACCTAAGTATCCAAGATAAGAAATAAAGTTTACAAAAGGAACTAAAAAACTTCTTATCTTCATGAAAGTATATCCTTCTTTATCTTGAATTGCATGACCACATTCATGAGCAGCAACACTTATAGCGGCTATGGTATTTCCATGAAATATTTCAGTCGATAGTTTAACTACTTTTCTATTTGGATCATAATGGTCGGTTAAATTCCCTTGTGTTTCAACAACATAAATATTTGATAAGCCATTTTTTTCAAGTATTAAATGGGCAACATCTGATCCTGTCATGTTTTTTTTGTTTTTTTGTTTTTTATATTTATTATAGGCACTTGTAATTGTACCTTGTGCTCCTATAACAATAATAAAACCTACTACTGCTAATAAAAGTGTAAATGGAGTTTCATATCCATATATCATAAAATCACTTCTTTCTAATTATTCATTTTTAATTTTATTTTACTTAATTGGTGAACTTTTTTAAATGATCTAATATAAAGTATTACTACAAATACTATGTAGAAGAACAAAATTCTAGAATCTCCTGCGAATAGACAAAAGTTAAAAATCGTATGCAAAATAATTGGCACTAATAAACTCTTAAGCAAGTTTATTTTTTCTAATTTTTTATTTCCATTTATTCTTGATTGTCTTGCTAGTCCATAATAGTATCCCATGTAAATTGCAAAAAATACATGACCTGGAACAGAACATAAAGCTCTTATGATTGCTACCCACAATCCTCCATCGACAACATAAATAAAGTTTTCGACAGTGGCAAATCCAAGACCTATGAATACCATATAAACTATAGAATCATACATATAATCAAAAGATTTGTTATTCCAAGCAAGTTTTTTAAATACAATCCATTTAAATCCTTCTTCTATAAGTGCAATACCAAATAATATTGAAAGAAACATTTCAAAATATGGCAATTCACTTATGTTTTTATCAAAAAAAGGAATAGTTGTTTTTAAAATATTTGTAACAAAAATTACTGCATACACTATAATAATACCGCCTAAAAATAAACTTATTAAAAGTTTGCCAGGCTCTTTTTCCACTTGGTCATTTTTATAAATAATAGCTCCTAAAATAACTGAAGGAATTATTGATAAAATTGTAAGTGTTGTAATTAAATTCATTTATCATCACCCATAATAATTATAACAAATTAATCTTAATAAGTAAATTAATGATTTAACAATATAAAAAAACAGATAATATTATCTGTTCATAAATTTAGGACATCCTGTATCGTTGTTAACCATTTGACATTCTTCTGAGCAAGAATATTGTGGTGTATATGTGTGATTGTAAATATGTCTTTTTATAACATGTGTATGCATTGGTATAATATGACTTTGCCCTTTATGGCATATTTCTATGTAATAATTTTTAAAATTTTATTTTTTTCTAATTTATTTGTTAATCCATTTACAAATATTTCATAATCAGTAAATCCAATTGTAGAATATTTTATATTATTGTCTATACAATATTTGATAGAATTATTATATTCAAAATATATTTTTTTAATTAAATCAAATAAATAAGATAATTGTTTTATATAATTATCACTTTCTTTATCTAATAAATTTAGTACATATATAGATGATTCTAATTCAGCATTAATTTCTGAAGGCTTAATTATAGAATGATTAATTCGACTATTAAATTCGTGATCATATATGTTATATAAATCCTTTTTTGAATCTATCATTTCATGTTGTAATATATGTTTTATTTCATGTAATATAATTCTATATATATTTACATTGATAAAGTCATTACTTTTAGATATATATAGTAGTTTAGAAATTATATTTTCTTGATTAATACAAATTTCTTTTTGTTTATAATTATATAAGCCATAATAATTGTTATTATCATTAATTATAATTTTATTACAATAATTACCTAGATTAAAAATATAGATTAAATCAATAATGCAATCTTTTATATTCTTTGTATTTATAGATTTATATATATTAAAAGTGGAGAATAAATTATCCACTTCTATATTAATTTTATAGTTTTTCATAATTTTTTTTATATTCTTTTTTGTTTTGAAATATTATTTAAAATAGTATTCTTTAAATCATTTAGTTCGTCAATATTATTTGGTAATGAGAAATCATCAGTATCAATTTCTAACAAATAATTATTTCTATACAATCTTGCAATATCTCTTATTTCTTCAACTTCATCATAAGAGAATCTTCCATCTTGATTTTTAATCGCTAAAGAATCAGTATAAACTTGTAATTCTCTATCTCCTTGTTTAGCATGTATATGTTCAGCTTCCCATCCATTTGGTGCATCATATCTAATTTTCCAGTAGTCTGGTTGACGATGAACATAACTATATTCACTTGGCATAATTAAAACCTCATCTAAAAAATTATTGTAATATTAATCATACTTATATATCTGATCTATTAATTATAGATATCATAGATTCGTTTTCATATTTAATTTTACTCAAAGAATGAAAGTTTTCAAAAAATATTTTTGACAATGAATATAAAACTGGATAATTTGAATCTACTATAATATTTCCATTATCAATTTTTTCAAGTACTTCTTCTATCTCTTTTTGTTCATTATTAATATCAAAATTTATAAAGCCATTTTTATTTTCATTAAATTGTACTTCAAAATAAAAATAGATTTTATTATTCAAATTAGTTATTTTTTTGTTCTTAGTGAAAATTATTTCCATTTTTTTCTCCTATACTATAAGTTGTTCATAAACATTTACAATAATCTAAACTGAGTATATAAAAAATTGTTATATAAGTCAATAGTAATTTCAAATATCATGATTTAACAATATAAAAAAACAGATAATATTATCTGTTCA
>JAVWBB010000044.1:0-9093 GCA_036649735.1 Bacilli bacterium | reverse complement strand
TATAGAAAGAGCACCAGCAGGACATATATATATTAGATTGGATAGCGATAGATGTAAGAGTACAAATTATAAACGAATTTATCAAAATGGAAATAGTTATGGAGGAAACCTTTGTGCGACTGGATCAAATTGTACAACAGATAATGGTCCTTGGGACTACGATGACGAAGATTGGGAAGTTAAATGCAAAAAAGGGACTATTAAATTTTATGAAGTAGAATGTACAGAACCAGATTGTTGGTGGGAAGAAAAGTAATTTGCTTGCTTTTCTTTAATCGTGAGAAGGGAAAAATATGAATATTGAAAAAATTATAATCAAAAAAGGAAATAATAATGTTTTAACTAATGAAGAATTAAATTATGCATTTAATGGATATTTAAAAGGACTAATTAGTGATTTAGAAATGACTAGATTATTAAAAGCCATTTGTAAAAACTCTATGAATATAGATGAAATAAGTAACTTAACGGATATATTTATAAATAGTGGTAAAATACTAGATTTAAGTGATATATCAGGTGTTAAGGTTGATAAACATTCTACAGGAGGAGTAGGAGATAAAACGACTTTTATAATTGGCTCAATTGCTGCTGCTTGTGGGGTTAAAGTCCCTAAAATGAGTGGAAGAAGTCTGGGACATACAGGTGGGACTATTGATAAATTAGAAAGTATTCCTAATGTAAAAAGTAGTTTAACAATTTCAGAATTTATTAAACAAGTAAAAGAAATTGGTTTTGCAATAACTAGTCAAACTGATGATTTAGTGCCTCTTGACAAAGTTATTTATGCTCTTAGAGATATAACAAATACAGTAGAATCAATTCCTTTGATTGCATCATCAATTATGAGTAAAAAAATAGCAAGTGGTGCGGATAAAATATTAATAGATATTAAATATGGTGATGGAGCTTTAATAAAGACAAAAGATTTAGCTAAAGAGTTAAGTGAAATAATGATTAATATTGGGAAGAAATATGATAAAGAAGTAAGGACAATTTACTCAGATATGTCTTATCCTTTAGGTTATGCAATAGGAAATAACTTAGAGATATTTGAAGTATTATCTATTTTAAAAAATGATAAATTATTTTTTAAAGATGTTAATCAAAATTTAAGAAATTTGTGTATTGAATTAGCTACTAATATGGTTAGTATGGGATTAAATATTTCTATAGAAGACGCTAAAGAAAAAGTTTTAACAGTTTTAAATAATAAAGAAGCATTAAATAAATTTTATGAAGTAATTAAATATCAAAATGGGGATTTAAAAAGTTTAAAAAATAATTATATTCCAATTAGTATAATATCTAAAACAAATGGGACATTAAAGGGGATTAAAACAAAAAAACTAGGACAATTATTAACTATACTTGGTGGTGGAAGAATTACAAAAGATGATATTATTGATTATGAAGCAGGTATTGTTTTAAATAAGAATTTAAATGATAATATCAAAGTAGGAGATGTATTAGCGTATATTTATACTAAAAGAAGAATTAGTTTAGATATTAATGATTTATTTATAATTATTTAATAAAATATATTTTAAAGCATAATAATTAATAGAGGTGTATATGAAAAAACTAATATTGATAATTATGCTTTTTACGTTCTCATTTAGTATTATAAACGTTAAGGCCGACAATGAAATAATTCCTAAAGCTAAAGCGGGGATTTTAATTGAGATATCAACAGGGAAAATCATTTATGATAAAAATATTCATGAACAAATGCCAGTTGCATCAATGACTAAAATGATGGCTCAAATACTTATTTTAGAAGAAATTGAAAAAGGGAATTTAAAGTGGGATGAAAAGATTAAAGTAAGTGCGAATGCTGCTAATTACGGAGGTTCTCAAATTTACTTAATGCCAGGTGAAGTAATGAGTGTAAAAGACTTATTTAAAGGAATATCTATTGTCTCTGGTAATGATGCCACAGTGGCGTTAGCGGAAAAAATAGGTGGTTCAGAAAATAATTTTGTAATTAAAATGAATAAAAAAGCCCAAGCACTGGGGCTTCAAAACACAGTGTTTAAAAACTGTACAGGGCTTGATGAAGAAGGACATCTATCAACAGCTTATGATATGTCAATAATTGCTAAAGAATTATTAAAACATGATGATATATTAAAATTCTCCAGTATTTATGAAGATTATTTAAGAACTAATACGCCAAATAAATTTTGGCTAGTTAATACTAATAAACTAATTAGATTTTATGAAGGTGCGGATGGGCTTAAAACCGGGCATACTGATAATGCTATGTACTGTATGGCAGTAACTGCTAAAAGAAATGGAATGCGTCTTCTTGCTGTTACTTTAGGTGAACCAACCGCCGCCATTAGAAATGATGAAACAACAAAACTATTAGATTATGGTTTTAATTTATATAGGACAAAGACACTATATAAAAAAGAAGATATTGTAAAAAAAATAACAATTGATAAATCCGATCCATTAATTATTAAAATAAGTCCATTATCAGATGTCACAATTTTATTTAAAAATGAAGATAGTGATAAAAAGTATGAAACAGAAATAAATTTAGATAATATTAATTTACCACTTAAAAAAAATGATAAAGTTGGAGAAATAATAGTTAAAGATAATGATTATATAATAAATAAAATTGACTTAATAGTAAAAGAAGATATTAAAAAAGCTAATATATTTAATCTATATTTTCGAATACTAGGAGATATTATTACAGGAAGTATTAACTTAACAAAATAAAATAAAATTAAAACAATTAGATATAACTAGTTGTTTTTATATGAATATTTATAGATAAAACAAAATAAATAAAAGTTTTTTAAAAAATTAGAGGAATTTTTAAAACAAACCGTTTATAACATATATGAGGTGAGAAAATGAGAAAGATATTATTTACATTAATATTATTAGGAACATTATTTCCAATAAATATTAAAGCCCAGACCTATTATACCAATTATTCAGACTTTAAAGAAAGAAAGGAGAAAATTTTAAGCAATGATTTAACATATGTAGACACTTATAAAAAGTTTAAATTTTATTCTATTGAAAAGAAATTAAGTAAAGATTATTTTATTGAAAATAAAAACGATACTCTTTATCCATTTAAATCAAATGAAATGATTAAAACTAAAGACAGTGAATTTAGTAAAGAAAAACCTAAAAATGAATTAAATAGAATTATTAAAGAAAAACATACTACTAGTTTTAAAACTTTAGAAAAGATTAGATATATTAATATTAGTGAAATTTTTGGAAGAAAAGAAATATTAATTAATGAAATTAAAATACTAAATAATAATAACGATATTAATTATAAAATTAATTGTGATAAGTGCAGTAGTTATTTTAGTGAGATGGTAAGTAATAAAATAATTGGCGATTATCCCGTTATTATTCCTAATGATAGTAAAATAACTATTGATTTAGGGGAATATTATCATATTAAAGATTTAAATATTATTATGTATTTTGATAATGCAAATAATAATATTAAATATAATATGGCCTTAAACATAAAAGATAATTTTATAGATAAATATTTAAGTGGTAATTTTGTAACAACCGTTGTATTAGAGGAAAACTATCAGTATGATGAACAAATAATTACTCCAAATTTATTTGATATTCCTAGTAAACTTATAAATAAAATTTATGAAGAAGAAGGAGAAATTAAAGAAACAGAATATGTTAATATATTAAATAAAAATATATATTATTCATACTGTGATACTCTATATAAGTATTACCAATTAAATAAAATATATTTAGATGATTATTTTGTTGATAATGTTAATTATTTAAAAGATGAAAACAGTTACATTACAATTTATAAGTATAAAACTAGAGATTATATAGAAGTATATGATGATATTATAATTAAGTCTAAAGATTTTTCTATAAATAATATTATTAAAAATACTAGTTTAAATATTAAAGATATTAAATTAGAATCAGATATTAATTTACTAATTAATGGGAAATATAATTATAAATTAATCTATGATAAACTTGTAATCTCTAAAGAAATTACGGTGAATAATATTGCTAATGTTAAAGAAGAGGTAAAGCTGCCAATTATTCCTGATATCAAAGAAGAGATAAATACACCAATAATAATAAAGCCAATTAAACCTATCATTAAAGAAGAGATAAAAGCTCCAATTGTTCCTATTATTAAAGAGGGGAATAAAGTTGTTATTAAGGTAAAAGATGAATCTAAGCCTAAGACTAAACCCAAGTCATCTTTTAATAAATTACTTGTTAATAAAGATAATTTTATTTATAAATATGCCTTTTATTTATTGCCTGTAATTATGTTTCACAAAAAATTGTCGAAGTATGTCTTACGAATAAAATAGCTAGTTTTGTCGAAAGGGTATATTTTTTTGAAAAAGTGTACTATATTTAATAAGCGAGGTGAAGAAGTGTTAAAAATATATATGGAATTTAGAAAAGGTATTTTGTTTGTTCGATTAAATGGAATATTAAATAAAGATACAATTGATATATTAAATAGTGAAGTATTAGAAACAATTAAAAATAATGGAATAAAGTACTTATCTTATAATTTAGAAGAACTAGAATACATTGACATAATGGGAATTAAAGGAATAATTGAAAGTTTTAATTTAATTAACAATAATAATGGCCAATTAATATTATGTGGATATAAAGATTTAGTTAAGATTCGTTTAGAAAAGAATAAATTATTTGATTATATAAATCACACAAGTAATGAATTAAAAGTATTTGAATTAATAAAAGTATAGGAGATATATGAAAAATTTAGATATACTACAATATGAAAAATTAGTATACAGTATTATTAATAAATATAGTTATTATTATGATAAAGAAGATTTGTATCAAGTAGGGATGATGGGGCTTAAAAAAGCTTTTGATAAGTTTAAAGATACGAATACTTCAAAGTTTTCAACATATGCTTATTTATTTATTAAAGGAGAAGTTTTAAAATTTATTAGAGAAGATAAATCAATAAAAGTAAATAATGATTTACTTAGTTTAAATAAAAAAATTAATATAATAAGAGAAATGTTATCTCATAAATTAATGAAAACAGTTACTAATTGTGAAATTGCCTTATATTTAAATATTGATGAAAGTTTAATTGATGAATGTATTATGGCTTGTGAAATGGTTAAAAGTTTAGACTTTGTAGTTAATGAAGATGAAAAAGAATTAAACTTATATGATAGTGTTAATTACGTAGAAAAAGGTTATGATGAGGAAATATTAGATTTAAAGAATCAATTAGGTTTATTAAATAGTAATGAACAAAGATTAATTCAATATAGGTATTTTGAAGATTTAAATCAAGAAGATACATCTACTATTTTAGGAATATCACAAGTTCAAGTATCAAGATGTGAAAAAAAGATATTAGAAAAGTTAAAAAATAGATTAGTTGTATAAAAATAAGTAAAGTCACCAAAATAAAATAGGTGATTTTATTATGGAAGAAAAACAATATGCAAGTATCGTAAAAAAACATACAGCAAAAGAGAATCGATTAATGAATGCTATTATAGCGTTTATAACTGGGGGGATAATGGGCGTCATAGGGCAATTTTTATCTTGCTTTTATGGCTATTATTTTAGTATTCCTACTCCTTTGGCTAATGTTTTTATGATTGTTACTTTAATTTTTTTAGCATCATTATTTACAGCTTTAGGCTTTTTTGATAAATGGGTAAATTTTGCTAAATGTGGTTTAATCATACCAATAACGGGATTTGCGCATTCAATGACAAGTGCGGGTATCGAATATAAAAATGAAGGACCAATTTATGGTATTGGTAGTAATGTCTTTAAATTAGCAGGGTCTGTTATTTTATATGGAGTAACATCTGCATGGGTATTTGGTTTAATTAGATTATTATTATTTGGAGGTAAATAATGACAAACACTTATAAAAACGTTTATGTTTTAGATACATCTACAGTAGTTGGACCCTATGAAAAAGCTGGACCAATGGGTTACTTATTTGATAAGACTTATGATGATTTATATATAAAAGAAAAATCTTGGGAAAAAGCAGAAGCTAAATTAATGGAGGAAAGTGTTAAAATATTACTAAATAAAACGAAGATGAAAAGTGAAAATATAAATTTATTAGTAGCAGGGGACTTATTAAATCAAATATGTGCATCTACTTATGGCCTTTACAAATATGATATTCCTTTTTTAGGTATTTATAATGCTTGTGCAACTAATTGTGAAGGTATTATTATTGCATCAACTTTTATAGATAGTAAAAATATAGATAATGCAATCGTATCAGTATCATCACATAATATGTCCAGTGAAAAACAATTTAGAAATCCTACTGAATATGGAGCACCTAAACCGCATACGGCAACGTTTACTTCAACAGGAGGAGCATCCATTATATTAATTAATAAAAAAACAGAAGTTAAAGTTGAAAGTTCAACAATAGGAACAATGTGTGATATGAATCAAAAAGATGCGAACAATATGGGAGCAGCAATGGCAATGGGGGCCGCAAAAACCATTTATAAGCATTTAAAAGATTTAAATAGAGATGTTAATTATTATGATTTAATTTTAACGGGAGACTTAGGTGTAATAGGAAAACAAATACTAATAGAAGTTATGAAAGAAGAATACAAAATAGATTTATCAAAAAATTATAATGATACAGGGACAATGTTGTATGATTTAGAAAAGCAAAAAGAAGTTAAATCTGGAGGAAGTGGACCAGTTTGTAATGCTTTAGTAAACTATAGTTATATTTATAAATTATTAAAAGAAAAAAAACTTCATAAAGTTTTAATTGTGGCAACAGGTGCTCTTTTTTCCCCAACTTCTTTATTTCAAAAAGAAAACATTATGTCAATAGCGCATGCTGTTAGTTTGGAGGCGTAAAATATGTTATACTTATATTCCTTTTTATTTTGTGGAGGCTTATGTTTACTAGCTCAAATAATTCTCGATAATACAAAACTTACTCCAGGGCATATTACTAGTATTTTTGTTGTCTGTGGAGCATTTTTAGATAGTTTTAGTATTTATGATGAAATTATAAAATTTGTTGGTGCTGGTGCAGTTGTTCCCATTACAAGTTTTGGACATCTTTTAATACATGGAGCACTAGATAGAGCATCCGATATGGGCTTTGTCGGCCTTGCCATGGGAATGTTTGACTTGACATCATCAGGTATTACCTCAGCAATAGTCTTTACATTTATTTTTGCTTTAATCTTTAAACCTAAAAATTAATATGTTTCTTTAGATAACTCAATTATTAAATCCATATTATCATCAATAGCCATAATATTCTTATGGATTTTTTTGCATTTTTCACATCGATAAACAATTTTATAAGTATCATTGAACTTTTCAATTCCAATAGGCTTTAACAATCCTAAACACGTATTTTTCCTATCCCCAGGTAAATTATCAACATGCTTTGAATATAAACAAAAAGGACAATGATCACGAGCACTAACTTTTAATTTACTAATTTGTTGGTGACAATAGTCACAAATAAACTCTTCATCAACCATATTAAATCTTTTCATTGTAAACTCCTTAAATTTAATTTTATTATACTATATCGAGTAAAGTTATGCTATAATAAATAAGAAAGAAGGGTGAAAAGTAATGAATCATAAATTTATAGTTGATGATTTTGAAGGACCACTTGATTTGTTACTTCACCTAATAAAAGAAAAAAAACAAGATATTTATAATATAAAATTAGAAGTTATTATTGATCAATATTTAGAGTTTATTAAATCATGGGAAAAATTAGACTTAGATATAGCAAGTAGTTATTTAGTTGTAGCAGCTGAATTAATTGAAATTAAATCTAAGAAATTATTACCTAAAGTAGAAGAAGAAATAGAAGATGAAGAAGATGTAGAAACTAAATTAATAAATAAATTAATAGAATATCAAAAATATAAAGAAATAACTAAGAATTTTAAAGACTTAGAGTATATTAGAAAAGAAATACATACTAAGTTACCTGAAAATATTAATGAATTTAAAGAAAAAGAAGAAATAGTAAGTGATATGACAATTGATAATTTAGTGATGGCTTATTCAATGTTTTTAAAAAGATTAGAAGAAGATAAACCATTACCAACCACTATTACATCAAAAGAGATATCATTAAGTCAAAGAAAAAAAGAAATTACTTCTTTATTAAAGATTAATAAAAGAATTGAATTTTATCAATTATTTACGATTAGAAGTAAAAATTATTTAGTTATAACTTTTTTAACTATTTTAGAAATGGCTAAATTAAAAGAAATAGTTATTGTTCAAGAAAATAACTTTGAGAAGATATATTGTGAGGTAGTTTTATGAATTATATAGGAGTATTAGAGGGATTATTATTTGTAGTGGGGGAAGATGGATTAACTTTAAATCAAATAAAAGATATATTGGAAATAGATGATGATACAGTTAAAGAATTAATTAAAGATTTAAAAGATAATTATGAAGGGGATAATCGAGGAATTAGATTAACTATTTTAGGTGATAGTTTTAAATTAACAACAAAGAAAGAGCATAAAGAATATTATAAAAAGTTATTAACTAATAAAGAATCAAATACTTTAAGTGCGGCGGCTTTAGAAACTCTCGCAATTGTAGCTTATAACGAGCCTATAACGAGATTAATGGTCGATGAGTTAAGAGGTGTCTCAACTAGTCAAATGATGAGAAAACTAGTGGCAAAGGGTTTAATTAAGGAAGTAGGACGAAGTGATTTACCAGGAAGACCTATTTTATATCAAACGACAAGTGATTTTTTAGATTATTTTGGTTTATCAAGTAAGGATGAGTTACCAGATATAAAAACTAGTACTTTAGATAAAGAAGAAGTTGATTTATATAATACTAAGTATAAAGAATAAATAATTTTAGTGAAAGAATTAATTAAATATGCTAGAATATAAATACAAAAGAAAAGTCTTTTGTTTAAATGCCTGTGTGGTGGAACTGGTAGACGCGTTGGACTCAAAATCCAATGATAGCAATATCATGTCGGTTCAAGTCCGACCATAGGCACCATAGGAATTATGTTCGAATAGTTCGGACTTT
>JAVWBB010000043.1:0-9565 GCA_036649735.1 Bacilli bacterium | reverse complement strand
CCTCATGAAGAATATAAATGTTAATATAAAAAACTGATGAATTTGTCAATATAGATGTTGACATTTATAATCAGTTTTTATATTTATATTAACATTTATTTATAATGGACTTTAAAGATGTGATTTGATACAATAATAAATAGAAATTGGAAGTGTATTATGAAGATTAATGAAGTAGATAAAAGTAAATTATCTCCGATGATGTTAAAATATGTCGAATTAAAAGAAGCTAATTCTGATCTTATTATTTTTTATCGTTTAGGAGACTTTTATGAAATGTTTTTTGAAGATGCGATTATTTGTAGTAAAGTATTAGAATTAACTTTAACAGGCAAATCAGCTGGACTTTTAGAACGTGTTCCTATGTGTGGAATACCTTATCATGCCTATTTAGGATACGCTAATAAATTAGTTGATTTAGGTTATAAAGTAGGAATATGTGAACAATTAAATGACCCTAAAACAGCCGTAGGATTAGTTGAAAGAGGACTTATTCAAATACTTACTAGTGGGACTAGACTAGATATTGATTTAAATACTAAAGATAATAATTATATAGCAAGTATTTATGACTTAGGATACGCCTATGTTATTAGTTACACAGATATATCAACAGGATACTTTTATGCTAAAAACTTAGATAATTATGAACAAGAAGAGATATATAAAATAGTAACTAAATTTAATATTAAAGAAATAATTGTTAACTTCAAAATAGATAGAAATATAATTAATTATTTAAGAGAAAATTTAAAAATATTAGTAACTATTAAAGATGAATTATATGAAGAAGATGATTATTCATATATATACTCTGATATATTAGATATTAGAATTATTACTTGTATAAAACATTTACTTAGTTATTTATTAGAAACTAAGAAAGGTAATTTAAAACATTTACAAAAAGTAGAAGTAGAAGTTAATAAATATTTAGAGTTTGATAATGCTACTAAAAGGAATTTAGAATTAATTGAAAACTTAAGATTAAGAGAAAAGAAATATTCATTATTTTGGTTATTAGATAAAACTAAAACAGCTTTTGGGGGTAGACTACTTAAATATAATATAGAAAACCCTTTAACTGATAAAACAGAAATAAATAGAAGATATAATATAGTAGAATTATTATTAAATGATTTTATTACTAAAGAAGAATTAAGTAATTTATTAGATAGTATTTATGACTTAGAAAGATTAATGGCTAGAATTAATTATTCTAATTTAAATGCTCGTGATTTAATATGTTTAAAAAATTCACTTAAAGTTCTTCCTAATATTGATAAGTTATTAAATAATATTAATTATGATAAAAAAATAGATACTTTTACTGACTTATATGAAATATTAGATAAGTCTATTAATGAAGATTCTCCTTTAACAATTAAAGAAGGAGGATTTATAAAAGATGGATATAATAGTGATTTAGATGAACTTAGAAGTGTTAGAAGTGGTTCTAAAGACTTTATTACAAAACTAGAAACAGAAGAAAAGATACGTACGGGGATTAAGAATTTAAAAGTAGGTTATAATAAAGTATTTGGATATTTTATTGAAATATCTAAAGGTTCAGTAAAAGATATTAAAGAGGATTTTGGATATATTAGAAAACAAACATTATCTAATTGTGAAAGGTTTGTTAATAGTGTTTTAAAAGAAAAAGAAGATATTATTTTAAATGCTGAAGATAAGATTAATAAATTAGAATATGATTTATTTATGGAAATAAGAGAGAAAGTATCTACTTATACAACAAGTATTCAAAAAACAGCAAAGATATTAGCAGAAGTAGATATGTTAGTAGCGTTTGCTACTGTTTCATCAGATAATAATTATATTAAACCTAATATAGTTAAAGAACATATTATTGATATAAAAGAATCTCGTCATCCAGTATTAGAAATTACTTTAAAGGATAATTATATTAGAAATGATATTATAATGAATAAGAATACAAATATATTATTAATAACAGGTCCAAATATGGCTGGTAAGAGTACTTATATTAGACAATTAGCTATTATTGTTATAATGGCTCAAATAGGTTGTTATGTACCTGCTAGTAGTTGTAATATGCCTATTTTTGATAAGATCTTTACAAGAATAGGTGCGAGTGATGATTTAGTTAGTGGTGAATCTACTTTTATGGTTGAGATGAAAGAAGCTAATAATGCTTTAAGCAATGCTACTAAAGATAGTTTAATTTTATTTGATGAATTAGGAAGAGGAACAGCTACATATGATGGAATGGCTATTGCTCAATCAATTCTTGAATATATTCATGATTTTATACATGCTAAAACTTTATTTTCTACACATTACCATGAATTAACTTCGTTGGATAAAGATTTAGTTAATTTAAAAAATATTCATGTATCGGCAATTGAGGAAGAGGGTAAAATTACTTTTCTACATAAAATTAAAAATGGACCTGTTGATAAGAGCTATGGAATACATGTAGCTAACTTAGCTAATTTACCTCCTAGTTTAATAAAACGAGCAGGCGAAATATTAAATGTGTATGAAAATGATTCTATTAAACAACATGAATTTACGCAGACATCTTTATTTTTAAATACAGAGGAAAAGTTAGAAGAAAAGGATTTAGTTAAAGAAAAACTAAAGGAAATAGATCCATTACAAATTACTCCAATTGAAGCTTTAAATTTAATTTATGAATTAAAACAAATAAAATAAGTTTTAAAAATAAGATACAAATAAAAAATTGTATCTTATTTTTTATTTGTCATATGAAAAATAAGTTTGCTTTTGGTAATTTTTTTAAAAATAAATGTTTACAAACACAAAAAAAATTGCTATACTAAATGTACAAGTGGTTGAAAGTGGTAAAAAGTGGGTGATTAATATGTTCATGGGTGAATATCATCATACATTGGATGTAAAAGGGCGTATTATATTACCAGCAAAATTTAGAGATATGTTAGGGAATAATTTTATTATTACAAGAGGTTTAGAAAATTGTCTTTTTGTTTATCCTTTAAAAGAATGGGATAGTATCGTAGACAAATTAAAAACCCTACCATTTACTAAAAAAGATGCTCGTTCATTCGTGCGTTTCTTTCTATCAGGAGCCACTACAGCAGAAATCGATAAATTAGGTCGAACAAATTTACCAATCAACTTATGTGAATATGCTAATTTAACAAAAGAATGTGTTATTATTGGCGTAAATGATCGTATCGAAATCTGGTCATTAGAATCTTGGAATAAATTTTTTCAAGATAATACTGAAAATTTTAGCAACTTAGCCGAAAATTTGTTTGAAAATATATAGAGGTGAGGAATATGCATATAAGTGTTTTATTAAAAGAATCTATAGATAGTTTAAACATTAAAGAAGATGGCATCTATGTTGATGCGACGTTAGGATACGCCGGTCATGCTAAAGAAATATTAAAAAAGATAATTAGGGGTTGTCTTTTCGCCTTCGATCAAGATAAAATTGCTATTCTTTATGCCGATAAAGTTTTAAATAAAATAGGCAGTAATTATACAATAATTAAAAGCAATTTTAGTAATTTAAAAGTTGAATTAAATAAAAGAAATGTTTTTTTAGTTGATGGATTTTTATTTGATTTAGGAGTTTCAAGTCCACAATTAGATGAAGAAGAACGAGGATTTAGTTATCATAAAGATGCTAAACTTGATATGAGAATGGATTTAGATAATGATTTTTCTGCTTATGATGTAGTTAATAATTATACAATAGATGAATTGACAAATATATTTTATAAGTATGGTGAGGAAAAATATTCTAAAAGCATTGCTAAAAACATTGTAAAAGACCGAGAAACAAAAAAAATAGAAACTACTTTTGAGTTAGTTGATATAATAAAAAAATCAATGCCACAAAAAGCAATGAGAGATAAACATCCAGCTAGAAAAGTATTTCAAGCTATTAGAATTGAAGTTAATAATGAATTAGATATTTTAGAACAGTCATTAAAAGATGCTGCTGAAATGTTAACAGTCGGTGGAAGACTTAGTGTTATTACTTTTCATTCACTAGAAGATAAAATAGTAAAAAAACTGTTTAATGAATTAACATTTACTAATAAATTAGTTAAAGGCTTACCAAATGTTCCTGATGAATATTTGCCTAGGTTTAAATTAATAGAAAGCATATCGCCAACTAAAGAAGAAATAGAAGAAAATAACCGTTCCAGGTCATCAAGATTAAGAGTAATTGAAAAAATAAAATAGGAGGATTCATGAAAAAAATTAAAAAACGTTTAAAAATGTCTAAATTTGAAAAACTTTTATATGTTTTTACAGGTTTTTTAATTGCCATTTCTCCATTATTAGTTATTTTTTCTAAAGGGACATTAGCCAAAGTTAATTTTGATGTCGAAAAAGTAAAAAAAGAAATTACTTCACAAAGTAAAAAGAATGAAAGTTTAGCAATGAAGATAAATGAATTAGCGTCTTTAGATAAAATTCAAGAACTTGCAAAAGAACAAGGATTAAGTTATAATAATTCTAATATTAAAACTATAAAGTAGTTATTAGAAGGTGGTATAAATGAAGAATAAAAATAATAGTATTAAAATTAACAAATGGATATTATTATTGGCTTTCTTTTCTTTTGTAATAATAATTGCAAGAGGGACTTATTTATCATTATCTTCAGTTGTCGATGGAACAAATCTTGGGGAGTTTGCTAATTTAAGAACAACCGCTAAAGATATTATTCCTGCTCTTCGTGGGACAATTTACGATGTTAAAGGGGATGTTTTAGCTAAAAATGTTTCATCATATACTTTAATTGCTTATTTAGACCCTAAAAGAACTACTAATGATAAATATCCACAACATGTAATGGATAAAGAATTAACAGCAACTAAACTATCTGAAATATTACATATATCAAAAGAAGAAATATTATTTTATTTAAGTAAAGAAAAAATATATCAAACAGAATTTGGTAAAGCCGGAAAAGGAATAGGAGAGCTAGAAAAAGAAAAGATTGACAGCCTTAATTTACCAGGATTAGACTTTATAGAAGGATATAAAAGATATTATCCTAATGGGGAATTTTTATCTTATATGTTAGGATATGCTAAAGAAAATGTAGAAGGTAAAATAGTTGGAGAATTAGGAATTGAACAATATTATAATGATATTTTAACGGGAGTAGATGGATTTGTTGAGTATCAAAAAGATCGAAATGGTTATAAAATACCTAATACAAAAGAAAGAAAAGTCGAACCAACTAATGGTCAAGATATTTATTTGACAATTGACAGTAATATTCAAATGTATATTGAACAAGCTTTAAAAAGTAGTCGTAAAAATTATTCATTTGATTGGGAAACGCTTATAATGATGGATGCGAAGAGTGGTAAAATTATCGGTTATGGGTCAACGCCATCTTTTGATCCTAATATTAGAAATATGACTAATTATTTAGACCCTAATGTTTCTTTTTTATATGAACCAGGTTCAACAATGAAGATGTTTACTTATATGGCTGTTATGGAAAATTCTAAATATAGTGGCAGTGATACATTTAAGTCAGGTACTTATGTTACCAAAGATAAAACAGTTATTGGCGATTGGGATAGAAATGGTTGGGGAAATATTACTTATGATCAGGGATTTGCTATATCAAGTAATGTTGGTGTATCTAATTTAATAACAAATAATATTAATAAAATGATTTTAAAAGAGTATTTTTTAAAACTAGGTTTTGGAACTAAAACGGGAATAAATGTTCCAAAAGAATTAACTGGGAAGCTTAATTTTAAATATGAAACAGAAGTATTGAACGCGGGATTTGGACAAGGTATTTTAACAACGGCAATACAAAATATTAAAGCAATGACTCCAATTGCAAATGAGGGAATGCTCCTTGAACCTTATATGATATCAAAAATTGTTGATCCAATTACTAAAAAGGTAATATTTACTGGAAAGAAAAGGGAAATTGAGAAAGTTGCTAGCAATGAAACGGCAAGTCATATTAAAGATTTAATGGATAATACAATAAATGGTGAACAACCTTTTGCAACTGGTTCTCCTCATAAAATGGAAGGATATAATTTAATTGGAAAAACCGCTACTGCTCAAATAGCAAGTCAAAATGGGATGGGGTATTTAAATGGCCCAAGTGATGTCTTAAAATCAATTGGTCTAATTTATCCTAAAGAAAATCCAGAAATTATTTTATATGCCGTAGTAAATAAGCCATATAACGGTAGTGTTCTACCTTTAAGCTTACCTGTAAAAGAAATTATTACTAATAGTAGTAAATATTTAAATATAAAACAAACTGATGATAATTTAGAAGAAATAATCAGTTATAAAATGCCTTCTTTAATTAATAAGAATAAGGAAGATGCGATTAAAATATTAAACAATAAAAAAACTAACTATGTTATAATAGGAGACGGGGATAAAATTATTAAACAATATCCCCAAAAAACGGTTAATTATTCTTCTAAAGAAAAAGTATTTTTGTTAACTAATAAAAAAGAGGTAGTTATGCCAAATTTATGGGGATTATCCTTAAAAGAAGTAGAAAATATTTTAAGACTATGTAATATAAAATATGAATTAAAAGGAAACGGATATGTAATTAGTCAAAGTATAGTAGAAAATACGGTTATAACAAATCAAGATAAAGTACTTGTGACATTAGAAAGTAAATAGTGTGAAAAGTTTTATGGAAAATAATATCACATATCATTTACAAAATATATTTAAAACAGAAGAATTAGAAGAAAGTCGAACTACTCAAAAAATTAGAGTAGTTCAAAACGAAGGAACTAGGAAGGTTTCAAGAGAAGTAATATTTTATAGCTTAGATACAATTATAGCAGTTGGATATATAGTAAATTCAAATTCTTTAATAAATATACTTAAAGAATATATTATTAAAGAATTTGCTTTAAATAAAGAAGAAAAAAGAGAGCCCTAAATTCGGAAAAGATTATTTAAAATTAATTGCTTGAAGAAATTAAAGATAAATAGTAATTTGCAGTGATAATTGAAGAAATGAGTAATTCATTATGGATATTTATCAAAAAGATGTAGGGTAAAAACATAGAAAATCATTGAAATATAAAGGAAAAACGGTAGATGTTGTAGAAACTCTGCACACTATCTAGAAAGCAAATAGGGGGAGTTATGAAATTAGCTAAGGATTGGACAGAGTTTGAAATATTAGATTCAGCAAATGGTGAGAAATTAGAAAGATGGGGAAGTGTTATTTTAAAAAGACCGGATCCTCAAATAATATGGGAAGGTAACATAAGCGATAAATTGACAAATGCTAGTTATCACCGCAGCAATAAAGGTGGAGGATATTGGGAAGAATTAAAACAAACGCCTAAAAGTTGGCTAGTAAATTATAAGGATTTAACCTTTAATATAAAATTAATGGGTTTTAAGCATACCGGGCTTTTTCCGGAACAAGCAGTTAATTGGGATTATATGATGAAAAAAATAAAAGATGCTAAGTCAGAAGTTAAGGTGTTAAATTTATTTGCTTATACAGGAGGGGCAACTGTAGCCTGTCTTAAAGCGGGAGCTAGTGTTGTTCATGTTGATTCAAGTCGAGGGATGGTTGATTGGGCTAAAGAAAATGTTAAGTCATCAGGTTTAGAAGATAAAAAAGTTCGTTTTTTAGTTGATGATGTAATTAAATTTGTCGAAAGAGAAATAAGAAGAGAAAGTAAATACGATGCAATTATTATGGACCCACCTTCTTATGGAAAAGGTGCAAATAATGAAGTATGGGACATTGAAAAAGATTTGTATAAGTTATTGACTTTATGTAGTAATATTTTAACCGAAAAACCATTATTCGTTATTGTTAACTCATATACTTCAGGATTTTCAAAAGAAGTATTAGATAATTTATTAAAATTGACAATTGCTAAGAAATATAAAGGATTTATTAGTAGCGAAGAGATTGGTTTATTAATTAAAAATAATAATTTAGTTCTTCCTTGTGGAATTTATGGTAGGTTTGAAAGTGAAGAATAACTTAGTAATATTGTATGAAGACAATCATATTATTGTAGTAGTAAAACCATGTAATATCCTTAGTCAAAGTGATAATACTAAGGATAGTGATCTGCTTACGGTAATTAAACAATATCTTAAAGATAAGTATCATAAAGAAGGTAATGTATTTTTAGGATTAGTCCATCGTTTAGATCGACCTGTAAGTGGAGTAATGGTATTTGCTAAAACAAGTAAAGCGGCTAGTAGATTATCACAAAGTATTAGAGATGGTTTATTTGAAAAGAAATATTTGGCTGTTATTAATGGTATTTTAGATAATAAAGAAGGGGAATTAGTTAATTATATTAAAAAAAATAATAATAATACTAGTGTCATATCTACAGTAGATAATGGGAAGTTAGCCATACTTAATTATAAAGTATTAGAAGAAGTAAATAATTTAAGTTTAGTAGATATATCATTAATAACTGGGCGACATCATCAAATTAGAGTTCAATTTGCTAATATTAATCATCCATTATATGGAGATCAAAGATATGGAAAAATGGATAAAAAGCAAATAGCCCTTCATGCATATAGTTTAAGCTTTCCTCATCCTATTACAAAAGAGATATTAACGTTTATTAATATGCCATCAAGTACGATTTGGTTTACATTTAATTATGTAAATAAAATTTAATCATAGTGTTAATCTAAAAATATTTTGCATTTTATAAAAATATTTGATAACATTAGATTATAAAGAATAAGGAGATGAATTTATGTTTGATAATTTTGGCTTAAAATGGTTTACGACAATTCCAGGTTTATTAATAAGTGCAGGGGTGTTATTACTTTTAGTGGCGCTAATATTATTTATTGCATCATCAGGGAAGAAAAATAAAAAAGTAAAAAGTGAAGATGAATTAGAAAAAATGACGACAATTCCAGAAGTTACACCTACTGAGGTTGTAACTAATGAAATAGTTATGCCAGAGGCAGTCACTTTAGATACACCAACTGTAGTTATTGATGAACCAGTTATAGAACCAACTATACAACCAGTTATAGAGCCTGTTGTTATAGAAACACCAGTTGTAAATCTTCAAGAAGAAGTAGTTAAAGAAGAACCAATTGAAACACCTATATCAATTTATGGGGGTGTAAATCCTGCTAATGTTGATGTTAAAGTAGAAGAACACAAACCTATTTATGGAGGATATAATCCACTTGAAGCTACACAAACAATTCCAACAATTAATAATAGTGTTAAACCAGCTTATAACGAAGTAGTAATGGATATGCCAGCAACTACACCTATTATTCCTAACGTTGAAGAAGTAGTTGAAGATAAATTACCTGAATTGGTAATAAATAATCTAGAAGAGAAAAAAGAAGAAGTAGAAGTATTAGATTTTTAAATATAAATATTTATAGTTTTTTTAAGTTCTTATTATATGTGTTATTGATGATAATTTGATAAAATAAACTAAGTGAGTTACGGCTTGCTTTGTTTTTTTATATCAATTAATTATAGGTATTCCCGAATTTAACTATTATATTTGCTTTTTAAAGATATATTTATTGACTCTTT
>JAVWBB010000042.1:5957-10042 GCA_036649735.1 Bacilli bacterium | reverse complement strand
TTATCTAAATCTTGGTACGATAATCAAAACAAGAAAAAATTAGATGGTTTAGATATATTAAAACTTAATATGGAGAATTATTTTAAAAACATATGTAAATCATCGTCTGATTTAAACGCATGGACTACGTTTAAAGATTATAAAAATAAGTGTAAGGGAAAGGGATATTCTAAGGGATTTATATCATGTAATGCTAGGGCTACAAATAATTATAGACATAAGAAGAACTTAGCCTATTGTGTGAATATATTCAACAATCCTAAAATTATCAAATTTTTTATCTCAAAAGGTGTAAACGTAGATGAAGATACTTTCGCATTAAGTGAGTTGGTTCAATGGATTTTTAGAAGTCAGTTGAGAGATGGAGGTGAAGTTAACATATACATTCCATCTGAACGTATGAGAAATTTATTATACAAATGGCTTAATTAGACAAAATAGAACTTTTAGAGACCAAAAAAGTTCTAAAATTCAAATTTGTACTTCTGAACACTAGTTGTTTCAATGGGTTCAGAGGTTGAAAAAAAAAGTTCGTAAAGAGAATGATATAGGTACTTATAACACTAATTACTAATTGAAATTGCTAGTATTAACATTGGGTGGTATACTATATTTATAATAAGGTGGATGGTAAAATTGAGTAAGGAAAGAAGATATTTAAAATTTGGATATGGATATAATGAGAAGCTTAAAAATAAGCCATATTATAATTCTGAAACAGAAAAGAAATGTTATCATGCTTGGTATAATATGATGAAGAGATGTTATGACACAAATTGTGAAAGTTACACAATATACGGATATATAGGGATTAGAGTATGTAAAAAATGGCACAACTTTCAAAACTTTGCAAATTGGTGGAATGACAATTATTATGAAGTTGAAGGAGAAGTTATGTCCTTAGATAAAGATATATTAATTAAGAATAATACCATCTATATGCCGAGAGCTTGTTGTATAGTGCCAATGACAATAAACTCATTATTCAACAGTAAAAGAGTGACTTATGGAATATTAAAAAGAAAATATGGTGAATATAAGGATTGTTTACCAATTAAGGTGTGCGAATCAATTGAGAAAATATTAAGACATAGATAAATGGTTAACCGATTGAAATTTATATAATTATTTAAAATACCTACTTGACATAGAGTAAAAATGCTACTATAATTAAAGTATATTGAGAAATAAATAGTCGTAAGACTTTAAACAAAGGGGATTTAATATGAATAAAGTAAGATTCAATGTGTACAATAATTACTCTTTAATAAACAGTCCATATAATACTGTAAGCCTAAAAGTGTCATATGAAGGTTATGAAGATTGTTTAGAAGCACTTAGGGTAAATATAGACAAAGATGGAAGAGTTGTAGATAATGGAAGTTTGAAGGGTTGTATAGATTTAAATTATTATATAGCTATGGGTAAAGTTTGTGAAGTGGTAAAGCAACTTGACGGAAGTGATTTACTTAAAGAATTGTATAAATATATGAGTGAATTAGAAAATAAATTAGATACTGAATTAGATATTATATATAGTAAAATTAAATATAGTGGTGTAGATGTTAAAGACGTATACGCAGAATTATTTGATTTAAGAAGTAGAAGAAAAAGGTTGAGAAATGAGGATAAAATAAAATCCATAGAAAAAGAAATTGAAGAAAAGAGAAAGGAATATAACGATATTAACAAAAGAAACATAGAGTTGGAACGAATGTTAGAACTTGATATGTTTAATATTAGAAAAGATACGATAAGTAAGATTGAAATGTATTTTAAAAACTTCAACGATAATATAATTTTATCTGATAATAGTATTTAATATGAATGTTGAACCATATATTATTAAATTTATATATGGTTTCTGAAAAACTTAGTTGACATATGATAACAACTGAGTTATAATTTAAGTATATTAACAAATAAGGGGGAATTAAAATGATAACAAGTAATGAAATAAGAGAAATAATGAATGATAAGGTGTTAGAATTTAATAGAGAATATGGATATAATGTTCCAATAGTAGATTTTCCTATTGAAATAGATAATAGATTAAGCAAGACTAGAGCATACTTTAGATTTAGAAAATATACTTATGACCCTATGATGTTTAAGTTTTCAAAAAGTGTTTTAATTTATGATACAGAAGAAAATATATATAATACTATACTTCATGAATTAGCACATTATATAACTATGAAAGTGTATCAAGACAATTTGGGACACTCTAATGAATGGAAGGAAATATGTAGTAAAATTGGATTAGAAAATGCTACTAGGCTTTTTACAGAGGATAAAGAATTGGCTAAATCAACAAAAAGATATCATATGTATTGCAACGATTGTGGTGAGTTTGTAAGTGTTTTATCAAGACTTACAGATAAAAGAAGGATAGATACTATAAATGGTCGATACACTCATACAAAATGCTTTGGAAAGATATATATAGTTGATACTAAAACTAATGAAACTATTGGTAAAAAAGAAAAGAAAAAAGTTAAATAATGATTGACTTGATAGTAAGTTGGTGATATAATATAGATATAAACATATTTAAATAGCATGTGTGAGTTAAATCACATATGCCCTTAATAAACTAACATGATTAGTTTAAAATTAAAAGGGATGTGTATATATAATGATAAGCGAATTAATACAAGAATTAAAAGGAATGTATGGAAGAGAAATGGGTAGTGGATATTTTAAACATAATGTAAGGAAGTCTAGTGAGTTAGAAATAGATATATGCGATGTATTAGAAAGTTTGAAACCATATGAGATGCAAACAACAGTAGATAATGATTTAGTTATGATAAATGTAAATGGAGTTCAATGGGTAGAAGTTTACAACTATATTGAGGATTATGCGAATGAAATACATCATATAAACTCTTATAATTGGAATTCTCCTATCTCAAACAATATAGATTATAAGGTTTACAGAGATTTAAATACAGATTTAATATTAATAGAGATGATGACTCATTATGGAATTACAGATATAAGATGTGGATATAGTGATTCAATATGGTTAGAGTTTCAATCAGAAGATGAATTTATGGAAGTGTTGACTGAAAGTAATAAATATCTTAATGTCGAATATAATAATATTGAATATTATGTAGATATTAATATTCTTAATGATGATGTTAGAGTTATGTTGACAGAAGATGATGGTGAGGTAAATTGGGAAATGAAGTCAAAAATATTAGAATATATGGAATCAAATGAATATTTGAACAAGGAGATAAAATAATATGAGTTTAATTATAAAGATAATATTGGTATCAATGGTAAATATAGTTTTATTTTTAGTAGGTGCAAAAATGTTTTCGGTTGGTATAGAAAATATAAGATTAAGTTCGTATTATATAGATAATTTAAATGAACTCGACATCGAAATTGCAAAAGTAAACAACGGAAAAGAAATAGGGGATTATGATAAGATGAAAAAAGCTATAAACATTATGGCTATAAGAGGTGCAGTGTTAATAACATTTTCATCTATTATATTGGTAGTTATATTGCTTATTATTAATTGGATTTTATAAAATAATTAAGAAATTAAATAAAAAAAATATTTAATTTCTTTTGGTTTTTTATTGACATATGATAAAAATATACGTATAATATAAGTATAGTAAAATAAATAATAATAATAATAGCAACAAACAAAAGGGGAGATATAGAAAATGGAGATTTTGGTAAAAATATCAAAAAGAGATTACTCATATGTGTCAAATTGCTTATCATTAGTAAGCGATAGAAAAGATATGAGAGAAGATGCAAGAGATTTATTAATTAGTCAGATGTGTTTATCAATATTTAGAAAGCCAAATATACTTGAAGATGGGTATGAGATTAAATTTGAAAGTGTTAGTGAAATAGAGTTAGCAATAGATTTCTTAGATAGTTTAGATGAATCATACATGGAAGATGTAATAAAGAATAGTAAATCATCTATAGATTTAGTTTGTTGCATCAATTCATTAAGCAATGTTTTAATAACTTTATACGAATATTTAAAATAAAAAAATGGGGAGATAAAATATTATGAATAAAAAAGATATAGATAAAATGAATGG
>JAVWBB010000042.1:2303-5857 GCA_036649735.1 Bacilli bacterium | reverse complement strand
AAAAAATGGGGAGATAAAATATTATGAATAAAAAAGATATAGATAAAATGAATGGTTTTGTAGAACAAATTTCAATTCCTTATGCTTTATGTTTTAATCCACTTGATATATCAGAGCTATATTTAAAAAGAAAAGTCAATAATATATTTGAAAGTTGTGTGTATAACAATGAATTTATAAAATTACATTTAAACTATTTAGAAAAAAAAGGTATAACTGATACAAGTGATGGAGTTGAAAGTTTAGATAGTGTTGTTGTTAGGGATTTAAAAAACAATTTCTGTAGCTATTTACAAGAAAAGATAAGGGAACAATTAGATATAAGAAAAAAAGAAATTAGAAAAAGTGCTAAGAAAAAGGAACAAGATAAAGAGAGTAAGGTGAAAAAGGGAAAAACTAAAGAAACTGTTGAAGATACTGTAGAAGAATAAATTAAACTAAAAAGGGGTTGATTAACATGAAGTTTGAAGATTACAATAAAAGTGGAAAAGAAAATAATAGAAGAATAAACGAGCCGAGTTCTTTTAAAAAGGCAATATATATTAGAATAGATAAGATGAAAAAAGAAAACAAAGAATTGTTTTACTGTATGAAAATGGCTTTTTTGATGAATCATGCTAATGCTCATAAGAGATTTTTAATGGAAAACATGGAGGAGGAGCCAAATTATTATAGAGCTTATTCAAATATAGAAAAATGTAAATCAAGATGTGCAGTTGAAATATTGAATAGTGGATTGAGTTCAGATAATATTGAAATTTCACTATTTAAAGATGGTAAGAAAAATGAACATTCATGGAAAATAATATTAACTATAAAAGAAGACAATTTAGTCATAGTTAATGAAATACAATATGTTAAGATTAAAGATTATTTAAACGACAAATTTTCAGTAAATGAAATTAAAGAGTGTAAAGAGGGTACGTTTTTAACAGATAGAGAACTAAATGAACAACAGTACTTTGAGTTCCCTCTTAGAAAGGCTTTAAATGAATTAGATAGATATAATCTTAAATTAATAAAAGAAAAAAATTAAATAAAACATATAATTGGGGGTTTTTATTTATGGATTACTGTAGCGTAAGAGTAGAAAAAATGGAATTAGATAAAGCTATAGAAGATAATATGGGATTAATAAAGTATATTATTAGTAAGAAATATCATGTATTTTCAAAAAATAATAAATGTTATGAAGATTTAATACAAGAAGGCGTAATTGGTATTATAAGGGCATACAACACTTGGAATAGTGAGTTAGGGTATAAATTCTCAACATATGCTTCTAGGTGTGCAGAGAATGAGATTCTTGAATATATAAGGGTATTTAATAAAAGCAATTCAAAAAACATATCAATAAAATATAATGATGAAGATGTTGAAGAAAAAGATAGTATGTCAATATTAAACATAGTATACGAAGATGACTTATCATTAATATACAATTCTGAGTTAATAAATTTCATAAGAAACAAAAAGGATAAGAGTTTATTTAAAATAGTTTGCCTAACGTTTATGGGATATACCCAAGATGAGATTTCTACTTTTTTAAATATAAAGAAAAAAACAATTAGTGCTAAAATGGTAAAACTTAGAAAAGAACTTGTAGAAGAGTTTGATATAAAGTTAAATAAAGAAAAAACTAATGGAAGATTGGTGGCATATAACGATAATATATCTATTAAGTTTAATTCTATTCAAGAATGCTCGGTTGAATTAAGTGTACAATCTTCTGCTATTAGAAAAATATGCCAAAATAAAAAATGGTTTACCTATGCTTACTCAAAAAAACTTAAAGAAAATATTTATTTTAAATGGATTTATTAGTGACATAGTATAACAATTGTGGTACAATATAAATATATAAATAAATAGGGGGAATTAAAATGTTTGATGTTGAAAATAGAAATGAAATTATTGAGAATAATGAAGGTATTGCTAGGAATATGGTTTATAAGAATTATGGTGTGTTAGTAAATAAATACCCTCATATTACAGATGATTTATTGCAAGTAGCTAGATTAGGTATACTAGATGCTAGTAAATCATTCAATGAAAGCTTAGGATTCAAATTCTCGGCATTGGCTACCAAGTGTATGAGTAATAGGTTAAATAAATTTATAAAACTTGATTTAAGAAGATATGTAGGAAGAGAAACTGATATATCTTTAAATTATGAATATGAAGTTGGAAGTGATGGTGGAGTTAACTCATTAGAAGATAGGATAGGATATGAAGAAGATTTTTCACACTTGCATATTGATACTAAAATAATAGATTATATCGAAAACAATAAAAATAAGAACGTAAAATTTGTTGTAAATATGATTATACGAGGTTATACTTATGAAGAAATAGCAAAAGAATTAAATGTTTCCAAACAAAGAATAGGTCAAATAATGAAGAAAATAAGAAGTGATTTAATAGATGAATGTGGAGTTGTTAATAATGGAATAGATTACAATAAACGTGTGGTAGCTTACAATGAAGAAGGGGTTAATATAGAATTTGATAATGCAAAAAAGTTATCTGATGTATTAGGAATAGACTTATCAACCGTTAGGCGAGTATTAAGAAATAATGACACGAATTCAAAAAATACTTGTAAGAATTTAGAGAATAATGTTATGGTATATATAAGATTCAAATAAGGAGTGTTTATGGGTAATATAATAACAAGGATAGAAGATGGTGAAGTAATAGAAACAATAGAATATGACGATTTAGGCAGATTGATATACCAAAATGATTATGATAATGAAAATTATTTTGAAAAGAAATATGACGATTTAGGCAGATGTAATTACAGAAAATGGACTTATGGTAATGATGGAAGAGAAGTAATCGAATAATTTATTGAATTTTATGATGAATCACAAGATGTAAGTAAAATAACAACTTACAAGACAGAAAAATCATATTCACATTTTGATAAAGAAGGGTTGCCAATTAAAGATAAAGGAGGAGTCAAAAATGGAAAGACAAGAAGTGATAAATAGATTTGAAAATTTGAAAATTAATAATGAGGACTTTTATATAAGACACCCTAATTTATTAAATACACTTAATGCTAAGATAGAAGGATTAAAGTTAGGGTGTGATTATAAAATAGAAGATGGTGGTTGGGTAGTTGGTTATGTTTGGGGTAATTCAGTTGGGTGTCAAATGATAGATGATACAACTACGTTAGATGATGTTAAACATCAAAAAATGAGTGTTGACTTAGCAAAAGATATTTATCGTACAAAATTTAAATTAGATAATTAATAATATAAATGGGGGTTTTTTATTTATGGATAATTTAAAAGTTAAAAGGGGAGAAATATGGAAAGTTGAGTTAGGACATGATAAAATAGGGTCAGAGCAAGGTGGATTGAGGTATGGAATTATACTCCAAAATGATATAGGAAACAAATATAGTACCACAACAATAATTGCATTGTGTACGACAAGAGACAAACATAAGTTGCCAACTCACTTCGATATTGACATTTTAAAGCCCTCTACTGTTATGTTGGAACAAATACTAACAGTAGATAAGAATAGGCTTATAAAGA
>JAVWBB010000042.1:0-2203 GCA_036649735.1 Bacilli bacterium | reverse complement strand
TCTACTGTTATGTTGGAACAAATACTAACAGTAGATAAGAATAGGCTTATAAAGAAGATTAGAGGGTTAACAAAGGATGAGATAAAAAAGATGGATTATTGTCTATTAACTAGTGTTGGACTAGGAAGTTATTAATTTAGAAATGGGGAATTAAATATGATAAAAAACAAAAGACATAAAATAGCTTTAATTTTAATTACATTAGCTATAATAACTGTAAGTTTTACAGAATCAAATAGTTACGTCAAAACTCCTATACTTAGTAGGAGTAAAATACATAATAGAAACAATATTGCTAAAAATAAAAAAGACAAAATAAAACATAAGCCTAAAAAGAGTAAATATAATGGTTATAAAAAAGTTAATCTTAAACTAACATTTTATACAGATTTAAGTTGTGAAAACACAGAAGAGTATGGTGGAGTAGATGCAATAGGAAATAAATTAACGTTTGGTACGGTAGCCAATAACTATTATCCAATAGGAACTGAAATTAAGATTGGAGATAACAATTTTACCGTATCGGATAGAGGTGGCAATGGATTTAATAATTATTATAATTTAGATGTGTTTATTCCTAGAGAATATGGAGAAAATGATGATAATTATTACAAAAGAATAAATAGCATGGGAGTAAAAGAAGTTGTAGGATATGTTAAAAATTAAAATATGAAGGTGGATAAAATGAAATTTGAATTAGAAAAAAAAGAAATAAAGGCATTGTTTGATTTTGCAGAAGCATTTAATAAAAAAAGATATCACAAAAATGGTTGGAGATAAACTAACTGAAAAACAAATATATAATATTGATAATGTTTTAGATAGTATATTTAAAGCATATCAAGATAAATTATAAGAGGAGGATTAAATATGAAGGTTAAAGAATTTAGTGTTGGTGGAAATATTTTAGAACAAGAACTAAACGAATGGTTGGAAAATAATAAAGATAAAACTATAATAGATATAAAATATTCAGTTGCAAGTTTCTCAGAAAGCAAGAGTTATGATAGTGAATACTTTGGGTGTGCTTTAGTTTTATATGAATAATAGAAGGTAATAAAGGTTAAGAGGAGGGTTAAATATGAAACAAAACATATTGAAAGAAACTAAAGATGGTGTGGTTAAGTTTCAGTTTGAAAAATGTCTTGATTGTAAATATCACGATGATTGTTATAAGGATTGTAAGGGTAATTATCACAAAGGTACTCCAATCGGATTAAGTGAAGAATGCTTAGAAGATAAAAGATAGTATTAATATAAAAAAAAACAAACTACTTATTTAACAGACTTAATGTTTATTCAAGGTAGTTTATTTTTTTATAAATATTGATTGACATATAATATAAACAAGTATATAATTAAAGTATATTAAGAAATAAAAAATTGGGGGAAATAAAAATGAGTAGAACTGAAAAATTAAGAAAAGAATTTAGTAGCAGTGTAAGAAGAAATTTTATAAAAGATACAAATAAATCAACAATTTGTCACAAATGTGGTTCACATGAAGGTAAGAGTATTAACATACATCATGTTATACCATTAGCAGATGGGGGTACAAATGATTACAATAACTTAATTCCTTTGTGCAACCATTGTCACAGAGATTGGCACACTATTGAAGGACTTATTGATTTCGAAAAATGGATGTGGTATGTTCCCAGATATGAAGATATAGTTAGAATGGTTAAATTTATAGAGCATGAGGAAGGTGTTGATTTTAGAAATATAAAAGTAGGCAAAAACACCATTGGAACTTATATTTTTGTTATAAACAAATTGAGACTTGAGAATAATAACGCATTATAATAAATGATGTTGTGTAACCATATTACATTTAAATTATATAACATTTACGTATAATTTAAATGTAATATGAAAATGTTATATAAATAACTTGACATAAAATATAAACAAGTATATTAATAAATGGAAATTTGTGGCATTTTATAAAAAGATTTAAAAGTCTTAGAATATAAATTTTGATATATATTAAAAATAACCAAAATAAATAATGTTTTAACTTATAATAATAATAAATTTACCAACCGATTTTGTGTATATGTTGCAAATACTTAATAGTTTAAATATAGATTTAGTTGGTAAATTTATACACAATATAGCAGTTACAATGTATTTGTTAGTTTTATTAAATTAAGAATGTTGAAAAATATAAGTTTGAATTATACATGAAAATGTTTTAAAC
>JAVWBB010000041.1:0-10111 GCA_036649735.1 Bacilli bacterium | reverse complement strand
CTGCCTTTATATTTTCCACTAATTATTTTCATTATCTCACCTATTTTAATTATACATTAAAAAAAGATAATTTCATATATCTTTTTTACTTTAACATATTCATAAACATCTGAACCATTTGGATATTATTAGATATTTTTTCTATTTTATCCGGAGTTGTTAATTTATAGTTTTCTTTCATTTTTTCTTCTAATAAAACAATATTGTTAGGATTTCGATTTAATTCTTTATACCATCTAGAATTATCTCTTAAAAAATTATATAAATTAGGGTCATTTTTAATTTTAATTATGCTACTTACTTGCATTAGTCTTCAAACCTTTTATAAATTGGTCGTGGTTCATAAACATCTTTAGGACTTATTTCATCTTTTTTATTTGTTAAATCTTGTATAATTGAAACAGCTTTTGATACTCCTTCAATTGATTTTCTTACAGTTTCTAAATCTAGTTTTTTTACTATATTTAAAATATCGGTAATAGATGAAATAGGACTATTACTAGTATTAGGTGCATTATCTGTACTTAAACTTTTATATTTACTCCAAATAGTCTCATCAGTTCCATACATATCGTATATTTCATAAAACTTTTGCCACGTCATTTGATTATTATTTATATATTCTAGTAAATGAGGATTGGCTTTAACAAATTCTTTAAACTCTTCTTTTTTCATTAATATCACCTTAGTAAATTATATGTGAAGATTTAAAATTATGTTAAAAATCTAAAAAATCATCAATTGTCATTAATCTTTTATCAATATCTTTTAAATTAACTTCCTCTTTTTTAATAATTTTTTGTGGTTCTTCTTTAATCTCTTTTTCTAAAGGGACATTAATTACTTCATTATCATCAAAAACTTTATTTATTTTTTTAACAATTATAAAGGCTGAATTAATATTTTCCTTACTAATTACATTCCCTGTAGAACTACGATCATTTATAGAAAGTTCTGTTAATTTTATTTCTTTAATTATGCTATTTTTAATTCCTATATAATTTTTTGAATCACTTATAAAAGTATTGATTATTTTATATGGATTTGTTTTAACATCTCTAATTAATTGTATTCCTCTTTTAGCACGAGTAGTTTTACTAAATTCACTTAACTTAATTCGTTTTCCCGTTCCTTTATTTGTAATAACGGCAATATATTCATCAGCTATATTAAAATTAGCGATTCCTACAACAAAGTCATTTTTTAAATTTATTCCCTTAACACCTGTTGCCTTTAAACCAACAATAGGAACTTCGTTAATATCAAACCATAAACCATATCCATTATTAGTAGTAATAAATATTTCGTTTTTATCAACTAAAAAGCTATCTATCATTAAATCATTTTCTTTTAGTTTTAAACACACCACTTGTTTAGAATATCTAACTAGTTTAAAGTCACAAAGTTTTGTTCTTTTAATCATTCCTAATTTTGAAATAGATAATATTTCTTTATCTAAATTAAAATCATTAACTAATAAGCAATTAATTATCTCTTCATTTTCTTCTAATTTAATCATATTACTAATATGTTTTCCTATTTCTTTCCATTTTATATCGGGTATTTCATAAACAGGAACATATAAATAATTCCCTAAATTAGTAAATAATAATAATGTATCTAAAGTCGTTGCTTCATAAAAATTTAAAATATAATCATTTTCTTTAATTGTTGGTTCTTCAGTAGAATTATAACTTCTTAAACTACTTCTTTTTACATACCCATCTTTAGTCACTAAAACAACGACATTTTCTTTAGGTATCATAACAGTTGTATCAATTTTTAAATCTTCTAATTCATCGACTATTTTAGTCATTCTAGGTACATTATATTCATTTTTAATTTGTTTTAGCCCATCTTTCATAACTTTTTCTAATACTTTAGGATCATTTAAAATAGTCGTTAAATCTGCCACTATCTTTGTTAAACTAGCTAATTCTTCTTCAAGTAATACAACGTCAGTATTAGTTAATTTATAAAGTTGTAACATTACTATTGCTTCAGCTTGTATATCTGAAAATGCAAATTCTTTGACTAAATTATCTTTAGCATTAGTTTTATTAGAACTTTCTCTAATTACTTTAATAACTTTATCTAAAATAGATAAACACTTAATTAAACCTTCAACAATATGAAAACGAGCTTTAGCATGCGCTAAATCAAATTCTGTACTTTTGATAGTTACTTCTTTTAAATGTGCAATATATGCATCAATAATACCTATAATTCCTAATAACTTAGGCCTTCTATTCATAATGGCAATCATATTATAATTATATGCTACTTGTAAATCTGTATTTTTAAGTAAATAATTTAAGACTAATTCTTTATTAGCATCTTTTTTTAAATCAATAGATATTCTTAAACCTTCTCTATCTGATTCATCACGAACTTCTAAAATACCATCAATTTTTTTATCAATTCTAATTTCATCCATTTTTCTAACTAGTAAAGCCTTATTAACTTCATAAGGAATTTCTGTAATAATAAGGGCGAGTGACTTTTTATCTTCTATAAATTCAGTCTTAGATTTTACAATTACTTTCCCGCGACCTGTTTCAAAAGCTTGTCTTATTCCCTCAATTCCAAGGGCAACACCTCCCGTTGGGAAATCCGGTCCTTTGACAATTTCTAAAATGGTATCTAAATGACAATTAGGGCTTTCAATTCTTTTAATTGTGGCATCAATTATTTCTCCTAAATTATGAGGGGGAATATTTGTCGCATATCCTGCGGAAATACCAGTAGTGCCGTTAACTAAAAGATTTGGATATCTAGCTGGTAAGACCGTTGGTTCTAATCTTGTATCATCAAAGTTAGGAGCAAATTTAACAGTTTCTTTTTTTATATTGTTAATTAATTCATTACTTATTTTAGATAGTTTTGCTTCTGTATAACGATATGCTGCCGCTGAATCTCCATCAATACTACCGTTATTTCCATGCATAATGATATAAGGGTTTTTTACTTTCCATTCTTGGCTCATTCGCACCATGGCTTCATAAATAGATGTATCTCCATGTGGATGATAATTACCTATTACATCTCCTACTGTTTTGGCACTTTTACGATATCCTTTATCATAAGTATTATTTTCCGTATACATTGAATAGATTATTCTTCTTTGTACCGGTTTTAATCCATCTCGAACATCAGGAATTGCGCGGTCTTGAATAATATATTTAGAATATCTTCCAAATCTTTGCCCCATAATTTCTTCAAGGGAATAATTATAAATTTTTTCTAAAATTTCTTTCATCGCAATCACCTTACTTTTCTTAAATAAAAACCATTTATGTTTCTTTTAATATCTAAATCATTTTCACGTGTAATATCATCAACTAATATCGTATAACTATTAATTATAGCCTTTTCTAAATGTGGTTTAGCGTTTGTAAGAGAGGATTTACTATCTATATCATCACTAGCTTTTTGTAGTAAATCTTTAAGCGCTAATTCTCTTAAAACATTAATATATGTTTCATTTGTAATTAGTGAATCAATATTGGAAGCATTTACTAAAATATTCATTGATTCTTCTAATTCAGTTACGCTCGTATATGCTCTATTTATACAATCATATTTACTAAAGGACGCAGAAGCTAAACTAATAGCATCTTCATAATATTCATCTTTAATTTTTGATAAAACTTTGCCAAACATTAATGCTCTTTCTTCCATATTTGATTTTAATAAAATGTCCTTAAACTTATCTATAGAAATTATTCCTTTATCTATTAAATATTTAATTACTAAACTATACTCACTTATTTCTTTTAAAGTTATTTCCATCTCTTCTTTTACAAATGCCATAATATTTACTCCTCTTAATTTAATTTATTTTAAATTCATCTTCCATTGAAAATTCAACGTTTTCTTCAATCCAATTTTTTCTTGGTTCAACTGCATCACCCATTAAAATACTAACTCTTTTTTCTGCTAGTAAAGCATCGTCAATATTTATTTTGATTAAGGTTCTTGTTTCTTTTTTCATCGTTGTATCAGCTAATTGATCAGCATTCATTTCTCCTAATCCTTTATATCTTTGAATATCATATTTTTTATTATTATTAGTTATTTCTTTCATTTCATCCATTGTATAAGCATATTTTACTTCTTTACCACTTGATACTTTAAATAATGGTGGTAAGGCAATGTAAAGTTTCCCTGCTTCAATAAGGGGCTTCATATAACGATAAAAAAATGTCATTAATAATACTTGAATATGAGCACCATCATCATCAGCATCGGTCATTATAATAACTTTAGCATATTCACACTCATTTATGTCAAATGTTGCTCCAACTCCTGCTCCTATTGTATAAATCATCGTGTTTATTTCTTCGTTTTTTAAAATATCTTCCATTCTTGCTTTTTCTGTATTTATAACTTTTCCACGAAGAGGTAAAATAGCTTGATATTTTCGGTCTCTTCCTTGCTTAGCTGAACCACCTGCTGAATCTCCTTCAACTAAGAATAATTCTTTTAAATTTCGATCACGTGATTGTGCAGGCACTAATTTCCCTGATAACGCTCTTTCTTTACTGTTTTTACTTTTTCCATTTCGTGCTTCTTCACGAGCTTTTCTTGCTGCTTCTCGAGCAAACTTACTTTTTAATGATTTATCAATTATATCCGTAGCAATTTTTTTGTTTTCTTCTAAGAAAAACTGTAATTTTTCAACCACAATTGATTCAACGACATTCCTTGCTATTGGTGTTCCTAGTTTTCCTTTTGTTTGCCCTTCAAATTGCAAAATGTTTTCTGGAATTCGCAAACTTATAATCGCCGTTAACCCTTCGCGTACATCTGAACCCTCTAAAGTTTTATCTTTATTTTTAATAAAATTATTATTTTTAGCATAATCATTAAATACTCTAGTTAATGCTGTTTTAAACCCAATTTCATGTGTTCCACCATCTCCTGTTTTAACATTGTTAACAAAAGAAATAATATTTTCACTATAACTATCTGTATATTGCATAGCAACTTCTACTTCAATTTTATCTTTTATTCCAGAAAAAACCAATGTTTTATGTAAAACAGTTTTATCTTCATTTAAATATTCAACGAAAGCTTCAATTCCATTTTCATAATGAAATTTGGCACTTCGTTTATCTTCTTCATCAATTACTTCTACGGTTAATCCTTTTAAAATAAAAGCCGATTCTTGCATTCTTTCACAAATAGTCGTATATGAAAAATTAATGTTTGAAAAAATTGTATCATCTGGTAAAAATCGTACTGTTGTTCCTGTTTTATTTGTACTGCCAATCTTTTTCAAAGGGATTTCTACATGACCACCATTATGAAATTTTATATAATATTCTTCTCCATCACGTTTAATAGTAACTTCTAAGTATTTACTTAATGCATTAACAACCGAAGCTCCAACACCATGAAGCCCTCCCGATACTTTATAACCTGTTTCTTCAAATTTACCACCGGCATGTAAAACTGTAAATATTACCTCGGGGGTTGATATCCCAGATGCATGCATCCCTGTAGGAAGTCCTCTTCCTCGGTCTTCAATAGAAACACTTTTATCATTATGAATTGTAATAACAATCAAATTACCAAAATTATTAATAACTTCATCGATCGAATTATCAACTATTTCCCACACTAAATGATGAAGTCCTACTTTGTCAGTAGAACCTATATACATTCCCGGTCTTTTTCGAACCGCTTCTAAACCTTCTAATATTTTAATTGAACTTTCGTTATAATTTGATGCCATACTATCCACACTCCTAAATTATTATACCATAAAAAAAAGAAACAAGACAACCTTGTTTTACTTTATTTTTTAGTTTTAGTTAAATTTATTCATTTGTTTCATCATTTGATTTACTTGCTTTTGCGTAGGTGTTCTTCCCATTCCACTCATTAAAGCTTTAATCATTTCTTCATTAATTGGTGGGTTTTTCTTTAAATATTTCATCATAAAATATTTAGCAACAAAAAAGCCAATTACTAACCCTACAATCAATCCAAAAAGGACTTGTAATATATCCCATAACATAAATAATCATCTCCTTTCTTTAATTTTACTAAAATACTTTGTTATATACAAGTAAATTATGAAAGAAAAAATAATCATCCCTTTCAAAATCACATATAAAATAATTTATATTATATTCTTTTAATATCATAAAAAACATCGTATTATTTTTAGTACTTTCAATATACATATATGTTCTATGAATTATTAACGTACTAATTTCATCTTTAAATAAATCATTTATTATGTGAAGTTCTTTATTTTTACTATATGAATACTTTTTATGTAATTTAATAAATATGTCATTATTTAACTTTTCCTTATCAAACTCTAATAATAATTGATTAAACAGATTAAATCCAAAGTTTATTTCTTCCTTTTTCATTTCATAAATTCTCTTTAAAATTAAATATAAACAGTCTTCACTATTCTTATACAATTTTAATATATCTTCTTTAACATTAAATATATAATATCTTCTCAAATTTATCACCCAATTACATTTTATAATACTTATTAGTCGAAAAAAGAAACTATTTGAAAAGTTTCTCTATTTTTTCTAAAATATTTTCTTTATCAAAGGCAAACCTTTTTAAGATATCTTCTTTTGCTCCAGATAATCCAAACTCATTAACATTAATTAAATATTTATCACTATAAACAAATCTTTGCCATGAATATGATGAGGAAGCTTCAATAACTGCTACTTTTACTGTCGTTGGCAAAATTTCTTCTTGATAGTCAACTGATTGCTTTAAAAATTTATTAATTGAGGGCATACTAACAACTCTAATATCAATATCTTTAGCTAATAGTAAATTTGCAACATCAATTGCTATTTGAACTTCTTCACCACTAGATATAATAATGCCATCTAATCTTTTATTTTCCCTTTTAATTACATAAGCTCCGTACTTAATGGAATCTTGACTCGATAATTCGCTAATTTTAACGGGATTTTTGCTTAAAATAATAGTTGAAGGGGTATTATAGTCGTTAATTATCTCTTGATACGCTCCAATTACTTCATTACTATCAAATGGTCGATAAACATTTAAATTAGGCGTTGCTCTAAGCCCTGTTAATTGTTCAACAGGTTGATGAGTTGGCCCATCTTCACCAATCATAATGGAATCATGGGTAAAGATATAAATAACACCTAAATTCATTAAGGCACTCATACGAAGAGCAGGTTTTAAGTAATCACTAAAGGTTAAAAATGTACTGGCAAAAGGCTTTAATCCATATAATGCAAGTCCATTACTAATTGCCCCCATAGCATGTTCTCTAACTCCATAAAAAATATTTCTACCAAATAAATTGTTTTTTGAAAAATCTCCTAAATCATTTAAATATGTTTTATTAGATGAAGAAAGATCAGCACTACCTCCAATTATAAAAGGTGATAATTTTGCAATTTCATTTAATACTTTAGACGATGTATCACGAGTTGATTCTATGTTATTATCACTTACTTGATAATTTAAGTTTTTAATTATAATATCTAATTTATTATTAACTAACATCTCATATTCTAACTTTAAATCACTAGGAAGTACTTCTAATTTTTTATTGTATTCTTGAATAATTGGCTTATTTCTTAACGCTATTGTTTCCTTTACATCAGTAATAGCTAAATCAGAAACAGTAAAAGGAATATCTCGAAGATCTAATTTTTCTTTTATGTATGTAACATCTTCTTTATTAAGTTTAGCTCCATGAATTTTATTACTATTTTCTAAGTTTGAATATTTGCCAATCGTTGTTTTAATTTCAATTAGTGTCGGCTTATCAGAGGCCTTTGCTTTATCAATTGCTTTATCAATTAATGTAATATCTTCTCCATTTGAAACTGTTATAACATTCCAATTAATGGCTTCAAATCTTTTCGTAATATCTTCTGTAAAAGTTTTATTAGTAAAACCATCTAATGAAACGTTATTTGAATCATATAAGACAATAAGTTTATTTAATGCGAGTGTTCCGGCCAAAGAAGTAGCCTCATAAGATATTCCTTCCATCAAATCACCATCACCGCATAATACATAAGTATAATTATTAACTATATCACTTTTTTTACTTGTAAAATAATTATTTAAATACTTTTCTCCTATTGCCATTCCAACAGCGCTTCCTATTCCTTGCCCTAAAGGACCTGTTGTCATATCTACTCCCGGAGTTTTATTATATTCAGGATGTCCTGGAGTTATAGAATCTATTTTACGAAAGTTTTTTAAATCATCAATAGTAATATTATATCCACACATAAAAAGAGTCGCATACAAAAGAGCCGAACCATGTCCAGCTGACATTACAAAACGATCGCGATTATACCAATTAGGATTATTTACATCTATTTTTAAATGATGTGTGTATAAAGTATATAAAATAGGCGCTGCTCCTAAAGCAATCCCTGGATGACCACTCCCCGCCTCTTTAATCATATCAATAGCTAAACCTCTAATATTATCGATAATCTTTTTATGATTTAGTCCCTCACTATTTTCTTTATTATATAACATATCGCACTTCCTTTATTAATACTTATTATAATATAATTTTATGTTTAGGACAAGATAATATTTACTCTTTGATTACAAGTCCTAAACTTCGTGCTATATCACTAGCTTGATATGTGTTTACTATTAACCCATCTATTTCTTTTAAATCAAATTTCATATTTAAAATAGAACAATTAGATAAATCAATATCTTTAAGAGGAGTATTTATTATTTCAGATTTTGTTAAATTACAATTATTAAAAGTAATAAAATTAAAATTATTTTCATATATTCGAATCCTTTCTAAGTTACAATTAGAAAACATAATACTTTTTAAGCTAGTATTTACAAAATTACTATATAGCAAATTACAGTTAGTAAATGATACATCTTTTAAATGAGTACTTGTTAAAGATAAACCAATTAATTTGCAATTAATAAATTCACATCTAATAATAGAATTTATTGAATAATCAATATTAGATAAGTCACAATCTATAAAAATGGAGTCCGTAATACTTATTTTATCAAAATTATTATTATTAAAATCAATTTTTTTAAAGCAACATCCATCTACTTCTAAATTTCTAATATTATAATTTTTAATAGTTTCTTCTTCTAAAGATAAATCTAATAGTTTATCATCTACTTTAATATTATTAATTAAAGTCTTAGTTATATATTTACTGATTTTAGGTTTGATTATTGTATTTTTCATAAATCCTCTATTTCTATTTATTAGTGTAACATTTTAAAACTAAAGTTATTTTTATAAAATAAAAACCCTTATAAAATAAGGGCTTGTCTTTTTATTGGTGCGGGTGACAGGAGTTGAACCTGCAAGCCTTGCGGCGCTAGATCCTAAGTCTAGTGCGTCTGCCAATTCCGCCACACCCGCATTTGGTGGACCCTGTAGGACTCGAACCTACGACCATCCGGTTATGAGCCGGATGCTCTAACCAACTGAGCTAAGGGTCCAGTACTTATTAATGATAACATAATATTATTTAGTTGACAAGAAAAAATTAAACAAAAAAAGTAGAATAACTACTTTTCTAATAAATTAATTAAATTAATTTTAAACATGTCTTTTTCAGGATTAGATTTAGATATCATTACGCCTTTATAAGTTGTAAGTTCTGCTCTATGTCCTTCTTCTAATATTTCCTCAGGAGTTATATTAGTTAATAAAATTATTTTTTTATCTAAATAAACAGTATAATGTATCATAATTTCACCATGTACTCTTATAAATAAAGCATCTGTTGGTAATTTTAATTCAAATGTTTTAGAATTATTTTTTTTAGATACTGATACTAATTTACCTAGAAAGTTTCCTGTTCTAAGAGCCGGATAATAATCAAATGTTAATTTTTTATAAGCTAACATATTATATTTTCTGACTGACCTTTCTTTTTTCTTATATTCGTTTTCGTTTTGATATTCAAATATATAACTTGTATTCATTGTATTCAACCCCCTTATTACTACTCATAAGAGCCCCTGTACTCTTAAGTGTTATAATTATAGCAAAAAAGAATGTTTTTGTCAAACACTTTTCAAATTAATGAATCTCTTGTATATACATCAATATTTTTATCAAGAT
>JAVWBB010000040.1:9346-10191 GCA_036649735.1 Bacilli bacterium | reverse complement strand
ATAATGAATAGTACACTAGATTTTTCAGTAACTAATGATATTGTATTTAAAAAAATATTTGGGAGTGATAAAGAAATATTAATTAACTTTATTTGTCCAATTATAGGGATTAAGGAAGAAGAAGTATTAGACTTAGAATATCTTGATAAAGAAATGACTGGAGACTTTTACGATAGCAAAATAGGAATAATGGACATTAGAGTTAGACTAAATAATAATCTTCATATTAATGTTGAAATGCAAAAAATTAAAAGTAAAGATGATATATTATATAGAGCATTTACATACTTATGTTATTTGTATTTAAAAAGACTTAATCGGAGTAAATTATTTTGTGAACAAGATAAATGTATTTCGATAGTCATTTTAGATTATGATGATAAGCGCTTCGAAAACTTAATGACAAATTTTAAATTTTCTGATACAATCAATATAAGAAAAGGCAAACCAGTTATTTCAGTTGATAATATAAAAATGATTCTAATAAATTTGACAAAGATAAAAGAAAATAATCATATTTATTCAAAGGAAATAATGGAGTGGCTAACTTTTATTAGTAATTATAAGGAGGAAAGTTTAATGACAACTTCTAATGACAAATTAAAAAGAGCTCTTAAATTAACAGCCGAAATAGATGCAGATCCGGAATTAAAATATCAATTAGAAAGAGAATTTAAAAATCATTTTTATAGTATGGGATTTGAAAGACAAAGAGAAGAAGATTTACAAATAGCAAGAGATGAAGCTATAAAAGAGGGGCTTGAGCAAGGAATTGAAAAAGGAATTGAACAAGGAATTGAACAAGGAATTGAACAAGGAATTGAACAAGGAATTGAACAAGGAAT
>JAVWBB010000040.1:0-9246 GCA_036649735.1 Bacilli bacterium | reverse complement strand
TATTAATACAGCAAAGAAATTGTTAAAAAATAGCATTGATATAAATATTATTGCTGAATCTACCGGTCTTTCAATAGATGAAATAAAAAATTTAAAAGATTGCTGTTAAGTATAATATTAATTTTTATATCAATTGGTTAATTTACTTTTTCATTTAAATCTTTTAATTAATTTCACACGTTTTTGTTGATAACTTTATTAAATAATAGTATACTAATAACAAAAGCAGAAAAAACATAATAGGAGTACGAAATGACAAATAAAGAAAAAAGAAAAAAATTAAAAGAAGATAAAAAAGCTAATTTAAAATATCAAAAATCAACTAATGGGGAGATTAATGTATTAATAAAAATATTATTAGGAGTTATAGTTGTTTTTGGACTCTTTTATTTAGGTGTAGGTTTATATAATGGAGAAATAAAATTATGGCCACCTAAAAATACTGATAAAGGTTCAGAAATACAATATAATGAGATATTAATAGGCGAAACATTTAATAGACCTGATTTTGAATATTATGTTATTATGTATGATTTTAAAGAAGACTTTGCATTATATAATAATATTGTTAAATCTTTTACTGAAAAAAAACCTGATGCTGTAATTTATCAAGTAGATTTAAGCAAAGGATTTAGTAAACCAAACGTAGTTACAAAAGATCCAAATAGAACGCCAAATAACGCTGGAGAATTAAAAGTAATTAATCCCACTTTAGTTAGTATTAGAAATCATAAAATTATAGAATATATTGATACAAAAGATGCAGTAAGTAAATATTTAAATAAATAGAGATAAATTTGTATTTCTATTTTTTTCTTTTTTTGATAAAATGGAAGAAGAATAAATGAGGTGTAAAATGAAAACAAAAGAAGAGAAAATAATTAAAAAAGAAAAATCAGTTAAGACTGATGAAAAGCAGGAGTCAAATATAAAAAATATTATTAAGGAAGTTCCAACGGGATTTAATATATATGAAGTATTAATTATTATAGGAATAGCATTATTGTTTGGCGTGTTAATTGGTTGTACAATTAATTTTAATGGGAAAATTGTTCCAAATGGGAATACTAATATTATATCTAAGGATTTAAAAGAATTAGAAAGTACATATAATAATATTATTGAAAATTATTACGATAACATTAATAAAAAAGAACTAATGGATGCGGCAATAAAGGGAATGGTTGACTATTTAGGAGACCCTTATTCAGATTTTATGGATCAAGAACAGAGCCAAGCTTTTAATGAATTGGTAGAAGGTAAATATACGGGGATTGGTTGTGAAATTACAATGAGTTGGGATGGGATTGCAACAATTAAAAAGCCTTATGATAATAGTCCTTCTCAAAAAGCAGGTTTAGAAATTGGCGATATTATTTTAGCAGTAGATGATAAAGTAATTGAGAATATGACAGCTAATGAATTGGCTAATTTAGTTAGAGGAAAAAGTGGAACAAAAGTGATAATAAAAATCAAAAGAAAAGAAGAAGTTAAAGAAATTACAATAGAAAGAGGAACAATTAATATTGAATCAGTAACTAGCAACATATATGAAATGAATGATAAAAAAATAGGATATATAAATATAGAAATATTTGCAGGAAATACATTTAAACAATTTGAAACAAAATTAAAAGATTTGGAAAGTAAAAAAATTGATAAATTAATTATTGATGTTAGAGATAATGGTGGAGGATACTTAACAACAGTATCAGAAATATTATCGATGTTTATGGATAAATCTAAAGTATTATATCAGTTAGATACAAAAGGAAAGAAAGAAACAATTTATTCTTTTACTAAAGAAAAAAGAAATATTGAAGTAGCAGTGTTAATTAATCAAGTAAGTGCCTCAGCATCAGAAATATTAGCTGGAGCTTTTAAAGAAAGTTATGGAGCTCATATAATAGGGGTAAATACTTTTGGTAAAGGAACAGTTCAAAAAACTTATGATTTAGGGGAAGGTAAAATAATAAAATATACAGTTCAAAAATGGTTAACTCCTAATGGCAATTGGATTGATAAATTAGGTATTGAACCAACAATTAAAGTGGAAATGGATTTAAGCCCACAAACTGAGGAAGTTGATGAACAATTGCAAAGGGCTATTTTAGAATTAAGTAAATAAAGGGGATAATTATGATAGATACGCATGCACATATAAGTAAAGAATATTATAGTAATATAAAACAAGTTATAAATGATGCAGTTAATAATAATGTATTAAAAATAATTGCATCTGCTTGTGATAAAGAATCTATTTCAGAGGGTTTAAAGTTAGTTAAAAAGTATGATAATCTTTATTTATCATTAGGTTTTCATCCTTTAGAAGCCGATAAAACAGAAGAAACTGATTTAATTTATTTAGAAGACATTTTAAAAACTTCTAATTCTAAAATTGTTGCTTTAGGAGAAATAGGATTAGATTACCATTATGATGATACAAACAAAATTAAACAACGAGAGTTATTTGTTAAGCAACTAGAAATGGCTGTTAAATACAAATTGCCAGTTGTAATACATTCAAGGGATAGTATTCAAGAAACTTATGACATTTTAAAAAAATATAAATTAAAAGGTGTGATACATTGTTTTAGTGAAAGTTTAGAAATGGGGAAAATGTTTATTAAATTAGGTTATTATTTAGGGATAGGTGGAGTTGTAACCTTTAAAAAGGCAAAGATAAAAGACATTGTGAAAGAATTAGGTTTAGATAACATCGTACTAGAAACTGATTCACCATATCTTTCACCTATTAGGGGAGAAATGAATGCTCCTAAGAATATTAAATTGATTGCGGAGTTTATAGCAAATAATAATAATTTATCTTTAAAAGAGGTTGAATTAATAACAAATAGAAATGTTAAAAGGGTATATAACATTTGACAATTTTTACCGCTTTAAGATATAGTGAATATGTGATATAATGTGTATGTAAGGAGAGAAAATGAGAAATCTAACGAAAGCACTTATTAATAGAATTTTTGTTGTAATAATGTTTATATCTTTATTATGTGTTTTAGCTATAAGTAATGAAAAAGAAAGCGTTGTTACATATAATTATAATAATGTAAAATCAATTCAAGGAGTTCATATTGTTAATAAATATAATAATTTAGTAACCCAGATGAAACCAGTATTTGTAAATAATATGCAAGAATTAAAAGAAATAGGTCCCAAAAAAGCAGCAACTTTTGTAGGGACATTAACGGGATATGGGCCAGATTGTATAGGGTGTAATGGTTATGCTGCTTGTCCACCAAGACAAGATGTGAGAAATGGGAATATTAGTTTTAACGATTTAGAATTTGGTAATATTAAAATAGTAGCAGCAGACAAAAATATTCCATGTGGTACAGTTGTAAAAATATCTAATTATAAATATTCTTTTGAACCTGTAATTGCTATTGTTTTAGATCGAGGCGGTGCAATTGTAGGTAATACAATGGATTTACTTCATGAATCTGAGCAAAAGACTTTAATGATGGGCAGACAGCATAATATTAATTTTGAAATAATAAGATGGGGATGGTAACATCTTTTTTCTTGTTTATTTTTAAAAGATATGATAATATATTAAGAATAGAGGTGTATATGAAGAAATTGAAAAATATAATGCTATCTGTGATTGGTTCTTGTTTATTATTAGCAATGGTGATTGGGGTGTCTTACGCCTTTTTTACCTTCGTTGCTGAAGGGTCAACAGTTAACACTATTACTGCAGGAGCAATTACTTTTTCTTATACAGAACAATCAAATGGGATTACTTTAATTAATGCATATCCAATATCTGATGCAGAAGGTAAAGTAATGGCTGCAACTAATTCAACTAATGGAATAACGCGAGGATATTTTGACTTTACAATAAGCGGTATAGTAGTAGGAAATACTATTCTTAACTACGAAATATATGTTAAAACCGATTCAACTAGTAATTTTGATTTATCGTTTATTAAAGTATATTTAACAAATGGTACAGCTGAAGTGCCTTTAACTGGCTTTACAGGTATTGTACCAACGTATAACTCTTTAGCTACCTCTTTAATGGATGCAAATGGTAAAAAGTTATATAATGGAATAATTAGTAATGTAACGCTAACACAAACATTTAGATTAAGGGCATGGATATCTTCAGATTATACAATTGGAGATGTATCTAAAACATTTAAAATGAAGGTATATGTAAAAGCGATAATTTAAAATTGCTTTTTCTTGTACCCAAATATGAAATATGGTATTATTTATACTAGGAGTTGAGAATATGATAATGGATAACGATTTTAAAAAATCAATATTAATATTGATAATTGCAGGACTTTTAATAGTCAGTATTTTATTATTTTCTTTTGCTATATTTTATCCTAATAGCGGCTATAATGATAGCATTGATAATACGTTAACAACTGGAGTTTTTTCATTTTCATTTTTAGAACCAAGTAATGGAATATTAATAAATAATGCTTTACCTAAAACAGATATAGAAGGCAAAACACAAATGGGAAAGAACGAGACTTTTGATTTTACTTTAACCGCTACAACAGATGGGGTTCATGCTATTCATTATACAGTAGTGGCACTACAAGATAAGGCATCAACATTGCCTGTTGAGTGGGTAAAAATATATTTAACAAAATTAGTAAATGATACAGAAATTGAAATAAATAGTGAACCTATATTATTTATGCAATTAAACAATTACAATAATAATAATTATGCTAAAGAAGTATATAAAAATTCTATTGTATCCAAAGACTATAGACAAAAGTTTAGATTTAGAATGTGGATAAAAGATGGCATCAATGTAAATGACCCTAATTATGCTAATAAAACATTTAAAGTTAAAATAAATGTTTACGCAGTTTAAATAAAATTGAATAAAAATAGTTGCAATGTAAAATTTGGTATGCTAAAATTAATATTGTAAGGAGGATATAAAAAATGGAAAGAAACAATTCAGGTCAAATGTTATTATCAATCTTAGGAGTAGCGATATTAGTCGTTGCTGTAGTAGGGGTGTCATTTGCGTTCTTTACTTATACAGGTGAAGGAAAGACAGATAATACTATTACTACTGGTACTTTAGTATTTGCTTATTCTGATGCCGATGCTGCAGGAAATGGAGTTACAATTTCAAATGCAATACCAATGACTGATTTAGCTGGTAAAGATCTTACAGGAGCAGGCAATGTTTTTGCTTTTAATGTAACTGCAACTGCAACTGGTGCTAATATTGCTTATGAAGTAATAGCTAAAAAAGTTGATAGTGCGCCAAATGAATTACCAGGAGATGCCGTTAGAATTTTATTAAAACATGGTACAACTAATGCTGCTGTTACAACAGAAGCACCATTAACTTTAGATGCTACTAAAGTAAGAGACTATACTTCATTAGGAGCAGATTCAAAAGGTACTGGGAAATTATTATTTAGTGATACTATCACTGCTGGAACTGCTTCTTATGCCAAATACTTTGAATTAAGAATGTGGCTAGGAGAAGTTGCTATGGGTCCTGCATATAATGGTAAAACATTTAAAATTAGAATAAATGTTGAAGCTAAAAACGCTTAATAATTAAAGATCTTGATTAGAATTAAGGTATCAGTATCTTAATTCTTTTTTAAATTTAGTTTAGTTATTGCTTTAAAATTGTTTATATATATAACCTATATGTATAATTTATATTAAAAAAACTAAATTATATTGCAAAGAAAAAAAGCTTATGCTAATATTAATATTGTAAGGAGAATAGAAGAAATGGAAAGAAACAATACAAGTCAAATTTTATTATCAATTTTAGGAGTAGCTATATTAGTAGTTGCTGTAGTAGGAGTATCATTTGCGTTCTTTACTTTTACAGGTGAAGGACAAACTGTTAATACTGTAACCGCTGGAACACTAACATTTGCTTATTCCGATGCAACTGCAGCAGGTAATGGAATTGCAATTACAAATGCTGTTCCAATTAGTGATGCCGACGGTATAGCTTTAAAAGATGCATCAAATGTATTTAATTTTAATGTAACTGCTGTAGCAACTGGAACAGCCATTGCTTATGAAGTATTTGCTGTTAAAGTATCAACACCAGCTACTGATTTACCTGATACAGCTGTAAAACTATACTTAAAACATGGAGATACTGATGCTACTGTTACAAAAGAAGCACCTTTAACTATTTCAGCGCCTAATACGGTTAAGAAGTATAGTGAATTAGGATTAGCAACAGACAAAGTAAATAAATTATTGTATTCTGGATCAGTTCCTAAAAACACTGCTTCATATAGCCAATTCTTTCAATTAAGAATGTGGTTAAGTTCAGACGTTGTTATGGGAAATTCTGATATCAATGGAAGATCATTTAAAGTAAAAATTAATGTTAAAGCTAATAATGCTTAATATGTAAAAGAACACCTTATGGTGTTTTTTTTATGTCTTTTTGTTTATTTTATTCTTGTATAAAAAAGTAAGTTATGTTATTATTTAATTATGATAGAAAGTGCTTAGGTGATAAAGGTGAAAATTTATTTTGACACAATTAAAAAGGTATTACATTATATAACGACAGTAATAATGTATTCGGTTTTTTTGTTATTAATATTTGTTGGATTTATTTTAATTACTTATGTTATAGAGGTTAAAAAAAGTGGAGATAGTGGAGAGTTTGTTCAGCCGTTATTTGCAGCTTATGTTATTATTAGCCCCAGCATGACCCCTAATATTGCCGTTCAAGATGCCGTTGTTGTTAAAAGAGTTGATGATGTTTCTAAGTTAAAAGTCGGTGATATAATAACATTTACAACTATTGATCCAAGATATTCTGGAGTAACTGTAACTCATAGAATAGTTAATAAATTTATAAGCAATGATAAAAAAATATCATTTAAAACTAAGGGAGATTACAATAATGCTCCTGATGATACACTGGTAACAGAATCTTATATTCACGGTAAAGTGATTCTTAAATTACCTAAAATAGGCTATATTCAATATTTTCTATCACAGTCTTATGGATGGATTATTGCTGTTGTTCTTCCTTGTTTAGGAATAATTATATATGATATTTTACGAGTGTTTAAACTAGTCGGTAAAAGCATATCAATTAAAAAGTCAAAAGAAAAGGAGATAAAAAAGGATGAATAAAGCTCTTATAATTTTTTTCTCGGGACTAGGGACAGCGTCTTTACTTCTTGGAACATCTTATGCAGTATATGATAATATCTCTATTAAAGAAAAATTAATTACTAGCTTAGAATTGGGATTAGTTAAAAACATTGATGATACAAATATTTCATACACGATACCCTTAGAAGATGATTCTGCTAAAAGACCAACTACTAAGTTTATTTTAAAAAACAATAGTGGAGTTAAAGGCAAATATAGACTATTGTTGCAAGAAACTCCTATAAATACTATTGACGATGGTTGTAAAGTAGAAGACTTAATGAGTAAAGATATATTAAAATATGAATTGCTTAAAAATAATAAATCTATTAAAAAAGGATATTTAAAAGACTTACCAGCTAGTATATTATTTGAATCATCTATAAAAGAAGCAACTACAGAAGAATTTGAATTGAAAACATGGATACCACTTGAAACTAAAACATGGATGGGAAAACATTTTCACTACCGCATTAGTATTTCAGCAATTATTTAGGAGGAAAAAATGAATGTTTATTTAAAAAAATATTTAAAGTTATTTAATTACGGATTAATAGGGGCAATTTTTGCCTTAAGTTCTTTTTATTTAATAATTAATATTTATCATTATAAAGAAATAAGAAAAGAATTTATAGTAAATGTAAATAACGATGATATTTATTTGGCTTCAGAAAATGCAATTAAGAAAATAAAAGAAAATATAGATGTGGATTTGAATAAGTATAAAGGGAATTTTACTTATTTTGAAATATCGGCATTTAAAAACAAAATAAGTGATTGCGTTAGTGCACTAGATAGCAAAGAATTTGTTGGTTTAAAAAATAAATCAGCTATATCTATAATTGATATGTACAATTTAACAGAACAATTAGACAATGAAGTAATAGGGAAATGTATTATTAATAATTTAGGATTTTTAGGTAGACTAGACAAAGAAGAGAGCCAATCAGTAGACTTAATAACCGCTGTTAAAAAGTATACCGATTTTCCTTCTAAAACGGTATATATAAATATGCTAATTAATAATATATCCACTAGTGATAATTATATGAAAAAAGATATGATAAATAATAGTAGTTATTATTATAATACTAATATAGTTACAAGGACATTAAGAAATGGTGTTCGTGATAGTTATGGAGAATATGTTAATACATATGCTAAAGCATCAAGATTTATAGAAGAAGTATCCAATTGGTTTAGAGAAGAAACTAAGGGGGCGAGATAATGTATATTGAAAAAGTATTAAATAAATTCTTTTATATATTAAAAATAATTATGATGTTAGCTAGTTTTGTTCTTTCATTATATATCATAGTCTATATGTATAAAAGGTTAGAAAAAGATATTATGGAAACAGTATCAATATTTATACCTTTTGTTTTGATGTTTTTATTATTTTCTATTAATATGATCCTAAATCAAAAGTCAGTTAAAGAAAACATTTTTTATAATATTACTTGTTGTGTTGTCTTTGGCTTTTTACTATTTGCAGGATATAGAGCAATTTATGATAATTATATGGTAGCAAATATGCGACTAGGTTTTAAAATAAATTTTAATTATTATTCTGATATAATTGCTCCTATGCAAGCTATGCTTTATAGTTTATGTATTAGCAATGTAGTTTTAATGTTTTTGAAAGATGATAAAAGAGATAACATTGGTATAAAGACATCAATTATTAAAGAATAAGTAATTAGCTAATAATTACTTTTTATAAAGGAGTAGAATATGAATGAAAAAGGATTTACTTTAATAGAATTACTAGTAGTAATGGCTATTATGGGTTTAATAACAATACTAATAATACCTTCTGTTAATCAAGTTATAATTAAAAACAGGGCTAAAGAATATGAAGTATATGAAAAATTAGTAATAGAAAAGAGTAAATTATATATCGATCAACATAAAGAAGATTATACTTTAGGAACATGTTTTAATATAAATTACAATGTATTAAATATGAAGAGTGATGGAATTACTTGCAATGGTACGATTGATATTAACTATCTCAATAATGGGGCCTTTTTATATAAACCATTATTAGAATGTACAAATAAAAGTGGCAAAGTAATTGCAACTATA
>JAVWBB010000039.1:0-10298 GCA_036649735.1 Bacilli bacterium | reverse complement strand
TGGTGTCCCGTATAGGATTCGGACCTATGACCCACTGATTAAGAGTCAGTTGCTCTACCAGCTGAGCTAACGGGACATTTGGTAATAATAGTATAGCAAAGTAATACTATTATTACAAATATTTTTTTAAAATAATTAATTAAATTGTTTTTAATTCCTTTATATTTTTCTTTTTAAACCTTTTAATCCTTTAGTGCCTCCAAAGTTTTTTAAAATATTGCTATCAAAACTATGAATTTTATTAATTCTCTTTTTATAATCTTTAATTCCAACATTAATCATATTGTCTAATAATTCAGTATATTTTTTACCCTTAGGTTCCCATAAGTAAAAAGCCAATGACCCAGGAATATTATTTATTTCATTAATATATACTTCATTTGTCTTAGAATTGATTAAAAAGTCAATCCTACATACACCAGAATTTCCTAAAGCTCTAAATGCTCTTAAAGCCATGTTTTCCACTTTTTCTTTAACAACATTATTAATATTAGCTGGAATTATTCGACTAGCCGTAGCCATTCCTTTTGATCTAGTTGGAGTTTTTAATTTTCCTTTACTTCCCCCTATATATTTATCCTCAAATGTTAATAAATTGTTTTTAGTCATTACTTCTTCTATTTCACTTAGACTCATATTCTCATAATTACCTAAAACACTAATATTTACTTCTTTTAAATTATTAACTACTTCTTCAACTAGTATCTTTTTATCGTATTTAATTGCTTCTTCTATTTTTTCAATTACTTCTGTTTCATCTTTTGCAACACCAATTCCTACACTACTTCCTAATGTAGCTGGTTTTACAATTAATGGATATGTTAGTTTATTAAGTTTATTTAAAATTACTTCTTTATCATTTTTAAACTCATTATCATAAAACCAAATATAATTAGGTACATTTAACTCTTCACTGTTAAATATTTGTTTCATATATACTTTATCTTGTCCAACAACAGATGCATAAACATCACTTCCCACAAATGGTATCCCAATTGATTGTAAATATCCTTGTAAAACACCATCTTCAACATTTGTTCCATGTACGATGGGAAAAGCTAAATCTATTTCATTAACAGTATATTTGAAAAATCCTTTATTTTGTAAAATAAATCTTCCACTTTTTTCATACAATACTACTTTTTTAGCATATCTATTTATTAAAGACATATCTTGATATATTTCAATTTCTTTAAGCATTGAGCCTGTATACCAAACTCTATCTTTTGTAATATAAATAGGTATAATTTCATACTTTTCATTATCCATCTTTTCAATAGCTTGAATTGCCGAAATAATGCTTACTTCGTGTTCAACACTTTCTCCTCCAAAAATAACCCCAACTTTAATTTTCATATTTCTTACTTCCCTTCATTATAAGTATCTGGTAAATCGTTTTCAAATAATGCATATACTTCTTTTTTACTTTTTAAAGTACTGATTAATTTATACGCATCTCTTACATCATTTAATATATAAATATTATCTTTATCATATTTACAATCAAGTAAACCTTCATAAATAGCTTTAGTTCTCTTTTCTCCAATTAATATTACATAATCAGCAACACTACTTATTTGTTTACCAAATATTTTATTTAATTCAAACTCTTTTTTACCTAACTCAATCATTCCTGGAGTTACAACTACTTTTACACCTGGCATCATATTTAAAACATCTAAAGCACTTTTAGCCCCAATTGGATTTGAATTGTATGCATCATCAATTTGATAAAAATTAAAAATTGGTTTTAATTCTAAGCGATGTTCTATTTGATTAACGCTTCTTACGCCGTTTTGTAACTCTTTAATAGAAAGGCCTAACTCTTTACCTAAAAGAATTGAAGATAATATATTATAAACATTATGATTTCCTAATAATTTTGTTGTAAAATGATATAATTCATTATCATCTTTAAATTTAACATCAAAATTAGTACCTTTATTATCACATTTTATATTTAGGGCAAAAACGTCAGCATCTTTATTATTAATAGCAAACCATTTAATTTTTACTTTATTTTTTAATTTATAATTAACTTGTTTAGAATCATCTTTATTTAAAATAGCTAATCCATCTTTGGGAAGTGATTCTACTAATTCAAATTTTGCTTCAATAATATTTTCTTCACTGCCAAATGTTTCTAAATGGGCAGTTCCAATAGTTGTTAATATTGCATATGTCGGCTTAACAAATTCACACAAACTCTTTATTTCCCCTTTGACATAGGCTCCCATTTCAGCAATAAAAATATCATCAAATTTACTTAAATGATTATTTATAGTTATCATTAGTCCATAGTGTGTATTTAAATTTTTAGGAGTTGCTAAAGAATTATATTTAACATTTAAAATATCGTTTAAAATATTTTTACTACTTGTTTTGCCATAACTACCCGTTATACCAATTACTTTTAAATTGTTCATATTAAGTAATTTTTTCTTAGCTTTATTTAAATAATAGAAATAAACCATGCGTTCAATTGGATAATTAATTATATTTATTATCATAATAACTAAATATAAAATAATTGTTATAAAATTAATTATTAATAAATTAGTTAAATTATCTTTAAAGTAATATACCGTAAATAAACCAATTATAATAATTATACTTGTAAACATTAATCTTTTAATCCTTGCAGTAATTACTAATGGCTTTTTATTTTGGGCTTTCTTATAGTCTCTAAGCAAATTAATACTTCCTAAAAAATATATTAAACTCATTAAACAAATAATAAATTCTTCAGCTACTTTTGTCTTAGTAAAAATCATAAGTATAGAAAGGATCAAAATAATTATATCAGATTTATTAATTGCTTCATTAATGTTTTTAATTATCCATTTAAAATAGCGATTATTTTCATTGTATAAATTTTGTTGAAGCATGTGAAATGCTCCTTTTGATTTAATGATAATATATATTAAAGTAAATATAATTATTATTATTTTTAACATAAATTCCTCCTAAAAAAAGTTATTTAAGATATTAACTATTGGGTTCATATTTTCTAAGTAAAGATAGTGGCCAAAATTAGGAAAGGTAATTAATGCAGCATCTTTAATTAATTGTTCTAGTTTTTTTGCTAATTCTAATGGTGCGGCAGTATCATTTTCTCCCCAAAGTAATAATGTAGGGCATTTAATTTTACAAGCATTCGCACTTAAATCCGTATTTATAGTATTAACTAATATTTCTCGCATTACAATACTTGCATTTTTATAATCTTCTGAACCAATATGTCTTTTAAAATATTCACTAAAGTTTCCTAAAAGAGGAACTTTTTTTAAAGTTTTTAAAGTTTTTGTTTTTAAAGACATTTTATTATTTTCTCTAATACAAGGGCTTCCAAACAATACTAGTTTAGAAACAGGATTAAGTGAGGCATAAATAATTCCTAATCTACCTCCAAATGAATGGCCGATAATAATAGGATTAGTTATTTTTAACCTGATTAAAAACTCTTCTAATATTTTATTATATTCAAAAATAGTAATACCGCAACTAGGCTCATCACTTTTCCCAAATCCCGGTAAGTCTAAAATAGTTATTTTAAAACAGTCCTTAAATTGATTCCCTAAAGGCATCATCATTTCAATGTTTTGTCCCCATCCATGAAGAAGTACAATATCTGGTCCTTCTCCATATTGAATGTAATTTATATTAATATCATTTATCTTCATTTGTTTTATCACCACTTTAATTATATGTTTTTTTTCACCTTTTGTAAATGATTAGTCTTATTTCTCCACTTCAGTTTTATATAATTGTCGATATTCTTGACATTTATTTAATAAATCTTCATGTGTTCCTTCGGCAATTAAAATCCCAATATTGGCAATAATATCAGAAATTATTTTGTTTACGCTGATAAATATATCAGTCATTTCATTACTATCTTTATTAATACGATTAATAAAAATACCTGAAGATTTATTATCAATCACACTTGTTTCTAATTTTAAGGTTTACTCATCAGCAATTTTCACTATCTTTCATTTAATAAATCGTAACATTTATTTATCTTGTTTATATCAGAGTTATATAATTCTAACTCATAATCATCGCTTAAAATATTTAATTCTTTGATTCTATTTAATAATTGTTTAATAATTCCTTCACTACTATCTAAAAATAAAACATCAAATATCTTTTTTATATTATTTTTTATAAGGGGATAATGAGTACATCCTAAAACAATTGCATCAATATTTTTTTCTTTAAATTCATCTAAGTTGTGGAAAAGATAATCATCAATTAAAGGGCTGTTTTCTTCAATCATACTTGCTAAATTAGGACAAGGAAGCAAATAAACATTATTATTATTTTTATTATTTTCTCTAATAATATTTAAAAATTTATCGCTTTTTAAAGTATTAGTTGTTCCCATCACCAATATATTTTTATAATTATTATCAAGAGCAACTTTTATAGGTGGATAAGTTCCGATAAAAATAATTTCTAAATACGTTTTTCTTAATTTATCAATACAAGTTGTTGTTATCGTATTACAAGCTATTACAATTATTTTACATCCTTTATCAATTAAAAAGTCTACTATTTTAGTACTTAGTCTAAATATCTCTTCTTCATCTTTTTCACCATAGGGATTATTTATTGAATCTCCATAATAAATATAATGATAATTAGGAATAATTTTAATAATTTCTTTTAATAAAGTTATTCCTCCAATACCGGAATCCATTAATCCTATATTCATAAATTCTCCTTAAAACAAGCTTAATTGACTAGACTGTGGCATATCGTTAATCATTCCCATTTTTTTCATTTTTTCAATAATTGTCGCCGATACTTTACCTCTTTTTTGTAAATCTTCAATGCTTAAAAACAGACCTTTTTCTCGTTCTTCGACAACTGTTTTAGCACATGATTCCCCTAAACCATCAATTGTTTTAAACGGTGGGATTAAAGATTTATTTTCTTCATCGATTATAAAATTTGTCGAATGACTCTTATATAAGTCGACATTTTCTATTTTAAAACCACGAGCAGTCATTTCTAAAGCTATTTCTAAAGTTGTTAAAATACTATTTTCTTTATTTGTTGCTTCATATCCTTTTAATTTAATTTCTTCCATTTTTTGCTTAATTGCATCATGGCCTTTTATCATAGAGTCAATGTCAAAATCAGTTGTCCTAATAGAAAAATAAGCAGCATAATACAAAAGTGGCATATAAACTTTAAACCAAGCAATACGAAGAGCACTCATAACATAGGCACACGCATGGGCTTTTGGAAACATGTATTTAATTCTTCGACATGATTCAATATACCAATCGGGTATTTTGTGTTCAACCATTATGTTTTTAAATACTTCCCATCCTGCAGGATCTTTAGTTGGTTTCCCTTTACGAACAAATTCCATTATTTTAAACGCATCTTTTGCCGGTAATCCTTTGTGAATTAAATATACCATTATATCATCACGACAACCGATAACTTCGGAAAACTTGCATGTTTTATTTTCTATTAATTCTTGTGCATTTCCAACCCAAACGTCTGTCCCGTGCGATAATCCTGATATTTTAACTAACTCGGCAAATGTTTGTGGTTTTGTTTCTGTCAACATACTAATAACGAATTTAGTTCCTAATTCCGGTAACCCTAAAGTTCCCGTTTCACACATAATGTCAAGCGGCTTAACGCCTAAAGCATCTGTACTATAAAGTAATGACATTACTTTTTTATCATCAAACGGTAAAGTTAAAACATCAATCTTAGATAAATCTCCTAACATTTTTAATATAGTCGGATCATCATGTCCTAGGATATCTAACTTTAACAAACATTCTTCAATTGAGTGATAGTCAAAGTGCGTAGTACGCCATAAAGATGTATTATCCTCCGCGGGATATTGAAAAGGTGTAAAATCAAGAATATCTTTATAATCAGGAACTACAACAATTCCCCCAGGATGTTGTCCGGTTGTTCTTTTAACTCCTGTACATCCCATTGCAAGGCGTTCAACTTCAGCGTTTCGAACATTATTATAGCCGCGATCTTCAAAATAACCTTTAGCATATCCAAAGGCTGTTTTATCTGCAACCGTTCCAATTGTTCCGGCGCGATAAACATTATCAACCCCAAACAATTCTTTAGTATATTCATGAGCCTTCCACTGGTAATCGCCACTAAAATTAAGGTCAATATCCGGTACTTTATCAGCATTAAATCCTAAGAACGTAGCAAAAGGCATATCTTGTCCTTCTTTTTTCATCATTGCTTTACAATTTGGACATACTTTATCTGGTAAGTCATATCCAGATAACCATTTATTAGAAAGTGGTTCATCGTTTTCTTTAAAAATAGCTGTATGACATTTTTCACATAAATAATGTGGTTCCAATGAATTAACTTCTGTAATTCCCATTAAAAACGCTACAAAACTAGACCCTACTGACCCCCTACTACCAACTAAATAACCATCATCATTTGATTTTTTAACTAATTTTTGCGCAATTAAATAAATAACATCAAAGCCCCCATTAATAATCCCACTTAATTCTTTTTCCACACGATCTTTAACAATATCTGGTAAAACATCACCATACAATTCTTTAGCTCTTGTGTAAACTAAATCTGTAACTATTTGAACTGAATTTTCCATATGAGGTGAGAATGGAATACCATGAGTTTCAGGAATAACTTCGATAATTTCAATCATATCAGCTATTTTATTTGTATTATCAATAACTATTTTTTCTCTTTCTTCTTTATCTAAAAAAGAAAAGTCTTCTATCATTTCATCAGTTGTTCTAAAATGCATACTAGGAATTGAGGTAATATTGCTTTTTGCTAATGGATGTCTTCCGCCTCCTGGTACTTTTTGATTGACAATTACTTCACGATATATTTTATCTGTTCTTCTTAAGTGGTGAACATCTGATGTTGCCACAATTATTTTCCCTGTTTCTTCAGTTACTCTAATTATCTTCTTAATATTCTCCGCTAATTCTAATTTATTAGCAAAATCTCCAGTTTGAATCAAATGATCATAACATTCCATTGGTTGTACTTCTACATAATCATAAAAACTAATTATATTTGTTAATTCCTCTTCAGTTTTACTTTTAGCTTCTTTAAATACTTCGCTTTCATAACAACCACTGCCAATTAATAATCCCTCGCGCAATTTTTCAATTTCACTACGTAAAATGCGAGGTGATTTATATAAATATTTAGTATTAGCTAAAGATACTATATTAAACAAGTTTTTAAGACCTATTTTATTTTTAACTAAAATATTAATATGATTAGTTCGCCCAAATTTATGAATTTCCGCTTTAGGAATTAGATTATTCATTTCATCTATTCTTTCAATATTGCTACTAATCAATTTTTTCATCATTTTATGATAAATTAATCCCGTTGCTTCGGCATCATAATCTGCACGATGATGTGCTGATTCATCAAAAGGTATCTCATATCTTTTAACTAAAGCGCTTAAAGAATGTCTAGAAACGTTGGTATCTAATGCTCTTGATAACTCTAATGTATCTATAACGGTATTATTAAAGGCACCTAAATTATACTTTTTATAAGCCATTTCTAAAAATGAAACATCAAATTTGGCATTATGCGCAACCATAGGTAAATCTTTAAACCAGGCAATAAATCTTTTAATAACGTTTTCTTCATTATCTTTATCTTGTAACATATCATCGGTTATTTTAGTTACTTCAATTATTTTATTAGAAAGTTTTTTGTGGGGATTAATCAATTCAGAGAAACGATCAATTATCTCACCATTTAATAATTTAACCGCTCCAACTTCAATAATGCTATCTTCACCACCAGCATTAAACCCCGTTGTTTCAAAGTCAAAAACAACATAAGTTTCATCTATTAATTGCTTATTATTTTCCCTTATAACAATATTCACAGTATCATCGACCATAATTAATTCACTACCATAAATTACTTTAAAAGGTTCTTCACCCTCTTTTAAATTTTTATTAATATCTCGGACCATGTGATACATATCAGGAAAGGCTTGGCATCCATGTTTATCAGTTATTGCAATAGCTTTGTGGCCAAACTTTCTAGCTTGCTTAATTAAATCTTTTGCCTCAACTACCCCATCCATCGCACTCATCATACTATGTGTATGAAGTTCTACTCTTTTTTTTGAATAAGTATCCTTTATTTCATCACTTTGTTTATCCATTTTAGAAATATCTCGGACATTTAAAACTAATTCTTTGGCAAAAACATCATTTTTTATATAACCCGATATTTTATACCAATTTTTTTCTTTTAATTCGCCTTTAAGTCTTTGAAAATCTTCCTTATCTTTACTAAATATTTTAGCATAAATTGAATCGAAAAAATCCGTTACTTTTAATGTAATTATTTTAAAATCACTCTTACTAGATTCAAAAAAATCAATTCCAAAAACATACCCTTCAATCGTAATACTATTTACCTCACCAATAATATTATTAATTTTACTAACCTCTTCTTTAATTGATTTTCCCATTATAACATTTGAATCTGTTTCTTTTTTATTTTTAAAAAAATTATTTTCTTTTACAACTTCTTTTTTTACTACTAAAGTCTCATTTGTTTCTTTTTTTAAAGGGACATTTAAAATCAATGATTCTTCTATTTCTTTTTTAGTATTATCTCGATTATCCTCATTAATAATAGTTTTTAATTCAATATCAAATCCAAACAAATGAAATAATTCATTAATTCTTTTACGCATTTTATTTACTTGTGTTTTTTCTCCTACGTTGTTAATTTCAATATAATAAGCATCTTCTTTTTTCTTTAAATTATTTAAATAATTAACACTAAAAGGATAGGTTTCTAAAATACTATTAATTATATTTTTATAATAATCTTCAATTAATTCATCATTGACATTATCAACGTTTAAAGCAATAATAATTTTATCTGATATCTGATATGTTTTAATAAACTTTTCTTTAATTTCTTGAATAAGATTAAAAGGAATATTAGTATCATTTTTAATAATGATTTGCCAATATTCTTTTTCTTCATTTACAATTACTTTTTCTAAAGTGGCATTTTTTAATAATTCTTTAGTTTCATCAGTTACTTCTATTTTATCTAATAACGCTAGTAATGTCATTTTAAACCTCCTTGTTATATAATTTCTATGTTATCAATGTTGACAATATCTTTTCTATTTTTAATACAAAACTTAATAAAACTAATTATATCCATTTTTCGTAAATCTTTAACTACTGGATATTTATCAATGTCAAAAGCTATTTTATCGCGCATCATATAAGTAATATAATCTTCAATATCTGCACCCATATACATTAAAAAGAAAGGATATATTTGCCTTTTTAATAATGCTAAAGTTTTATCACCTTGTAAGTAATATGTCTTATTTTTTAAGATAGTTGGTAATTCATTTAAAATAGCTAATTCAATAATAGCGTTTACAATGTCTAAATCTTCCTCATTATTATCTAATTCATATTTCATAATTGTATAATATAATTTTATAATAAACGATAACTCATTATCAAAGTCTTTTTCAAAACCCCAGCAAATATTTCTGTGTTCTTTATTTTCTATCTTTAAATCAATGCTGTTAAAACGTGGATGTATTAATAATATTTGATATTCATTTTTTAATTTAATTTTAATGTTTTTTTCAAAAATTTTTTTTATTTCTTTTTTATGTTCATCAAATGTTTTTAATAAATGAAAGCGATACTTTTCTGTTTCTATTTTAGTTTTTTTAAATACGGCACTGTTAAAAACAATATTATAAAGTAAATCATTATCTGGAATAAAATCTTTATCTTCAACTAAAATGGTATGTAAATCTTTACCTAACTGATTATATTGTTTTTTATAAATGCCCCATAATTTTTCTTTTAATTGCTGATTTTCTTTAGAAATAGCCGGCTTAAAAAGAAGAGCCCACGCTAATAAATAATCATTGATACAAAAATCTATATTCATTATTCATCACTCCTTACAACTTATATATCTAATATATCACAAAGAGATAAAAAGTTAAATAAGTTTTGGCTAATTTAAACTAAAATTTAAAAATAAAATTGAAATTATTATTTAGCTAATAAAAAGAGATTAAAATTTTTAAATTCTTAATCTCAAATTTATATCTATTTAATATTTATATTGGCAATCATCTTTATTTTAAATACGATATGGCTAGAAGTGCGGCAATTGTTCCATCGCTAGTAGCAGTTGTTAGTTGTCTAATCTCTTTTTGTCTAACATCGCCTGCAACATATACCCCTAAAATATTTGTCTTGCAATCATCAGAT
>JAVWBB010000038.1:0-10358 GCA_036649735.1 Bacilli bacterium | reverse complement strand
CTACACATTTACTTAATGAAGGATGTGATATATTATCTGTTCAAAAATTACTAGGGCATGTTAGTATTTCTACTACTGGGATATATACACATGTGACAAATAACCGTTTAAAAGAAGTATATTTTAAAACACATCCAAGAGCTAAAATGAGATAGGAGAAATAGTTTTGAATAAAAAAGGTTTTACATTAATTGAGTTATTAGGAGTAATTGTTGTTTTGGGAATAGTTTCGACAATTGTTATTGTTTATCAAAGTGGTTTAAAAAAAGATGTTAATGTAAAATATGAAGACACTAGTGAATCTCTAATTATAATTGCAACAAAAGCATATTTTGATCATAATCATAATAAATTACCTAAAAATAAGAATGATAGTGTTAGTATTAAACTTGAAGAATTAATAAAGGAAGATTATATAAAAAAGTCTAAAAACAAAATATCTTTAAATTATGATAAGAGTATAATAATTGTAACTAAAGTAGATACTTCTAAATATAATTATGTACCAAAGTTAGTATTTATAAAATAAAAAAAGAATTAGAAATAATAATTTTTTTCTAATTCTAGATTTTGATTATATTCAGGTTGATATTGGTTGCTATAAGGATATCCATATTGATATGGATAAGGTGTAGGATAAGGCATAGGATAATATGGATAAGGCATGCAGCAAGGTTTATTATTTTTATTAGTGAAAAGGGGAGATACTAAACCACCTAAAATAAAAGGAAATAAAAAGCCACCACCAAAACGATCATTCGACATATTTTGATTAAATTTAGGCATATTATTATTATACATACATAAAACTCCTTCCTATGGTATTTTATGTAAAAAAAGAAAGAGTGTGAATATGGAAGAAAAAATAAAAGAGTTAGCAAAGACGATTGTGGAATATGCAATTGATGTTCAAAAAAATGAAAGAGTTTTAATTACTTATCAAAGCATGGAATGTACTTCTTTAATTAAAGAACTAATTAAAAGAATTAATAGTGTAGGAGGAATAGCTTTTACTAATTTAGTTGATCCTGTAATTGGGACTATTCTTACAGAAAATACAACTGATGAAAGAATAGAATTAATTAAAAAACAGCATCAATTTGAAATAGATAATTATGATAGTTTTATAATTATTAAGTACAATATAAATGATTATGAAAATAAGAATGTTGATAATTTAATAATTAAAAAAATAGGAAATGCTATTAAAGATATTCAATCAGTTAAGATAAATGAAAGAAAATGGGTCTTATTAAATTATCCATCTTTGTTAGATTCATATAAAGCTCATATGAAAATTGAAGAGTTTAAGAATTATGCTTTAGATGTTATGACAGTTGACTATAAGAAATTATCTAAAAGTATTTTGCCTTTAAAACAGTTAATGGATAAAACAGATAAAGTTCGTTTACTAGGGCCAAATACTGATTTAACTTTTTCTATTAAGAAAATAGGCAGTATTCCTTGTGTTGGGCGTAGTAATTTACCTGATGGAGAAATATACACAGCACCTGTTAAAGATTCAGTTAATGGCATTATTACTTATAATGTGGCTAGCCCTCATAGTGGGATAGTTTTTGAAGATATTAGATTTGAATTTTTAAATGGGAAAATAATAAATGCTAGTTGTAAGAATAATACGAAAGAATTAAATAAGATATTAGATACTGATGATGGTAGTAGATATATTGGTGAATTTGCCTTAGGCTTTAATCCACAAATTAAATATCCTATGGGGGACATTTTATATGATGAGAAAATTATAGGAAGTCTACATTTTACTCCAGGTAAAGCGTATCATGATGCTTATAATGGCAATGATTCTAGTATTCATTGGGATTTAGTTTTAATTCAAAGAAGTGAATATGGTGGGGGAGAAATATATTTTGATGATGTCCTAATTAGAAAAGATGGCAAGTTTATTTTAGAAGAATTAAATGATTTAAATTAATTATTTACGTAAATATAAAAAAATATTGTGATTTTTGAGGAAAAAAAATTACAAATGGTTTATAATATAATTGTAGCATAGAAAGGAGGGATGACACATGTTCAAAGGAATGAGATGGTGGCTTTGGTTCTTCTAAAATAAAGAAGATCAAATAAAGGATAATACATATAATATTTAATATTATATGTATTATCATAAATGGTTATAACAATACATTAATTGTTTAAAATAAAGGTAGGAAATATGAAAAAGAGAGAAAAGTTAATTAATTTTTATAAAGTAATGGTACTTATGTTCTTATTTGTTGCGTATACTTTTATGGTGCCGATAACGCCATCAAAAGAATTTCCTTTATTTATTAAAATAGTAATTGATACATTATTTATTTTAATAACTTATTTTATGTTTAAAGATATAGTTAATAAGTCATTTAAAAAAATATTTGAACATCCATGGAAGTTTTTTAAATATGTATTAATATTTTGGTTATTATTTTTAATTCTTCCATCATTGTATTCTTCTATTATGGAAAAAGTTTTTAACATTAATAATCCTAATAATTTAGGAATGTGGGATTTAGCTAAAGAAGTACCAACATATTTGATTTTTAATATGATTGTCTTCGCCCCATTTATTGAAGATATGGTATTTCGTAACGGCTTTAGAGTTTTAATTAAAAACAAATTTTTATACATTTTAATTAGTACAGTTGTTTTTGCATTATTCTTTGCTTATACAACTAATAACGGTGCGACGGTTAATATTTTAGGAGCAGATGTTTTACTTTCTTATGTTTTTATAGTCCCATATATTATAACGGGATTTATTTCATCTTATTCATATGCTAAAACAGATAATATATTTGTCCCAATAACTATTAGAATTATTCAAAATATATTTTTGTTATTTTTATATTTAAATATAAAATAAACATTAATTTTAAGGAGGAACTATGTTAAAAAAAATATTAATATTTTTGGCAATATTAATCATACCTATTAATATCTTTGCTCAAGTTATCGAAATTCCCCCTTATTTAAAAATAGAAGGAATAAACCAAGATAAATATTATATTTCTAAAACAATAACTAATAAAGAAGTAATTATCGATATCAAAGAAAAAACTAGTGACTATTACTATTCGTGGAGTTTTAAAAGAGATAAAATAAAAACCGATTTAGTTTTAAACTTTAACGTTAACTTTGATTCACCTAATGAAAATATTATAAATAATTTAAGCAAAAATGTTGAAAAAACTTATTTGTCTTTTGAACATCATGGCGATTTACCAAGTAAAGCTCATATGAAAATATATGTAGGAGATAAATATAAAGATAAAGAAAAACTATATTTATATTATTATAATGATACAAGTAACACTATTGAGTTTATTGATAATAATATTAAAGTGAAAAATGGTTTTATTGAATTTAATATTAATCATTGTTCTGATTATTTTCTAACAACAACAATTGTTAATGATGCAGTTAATAATCCGGGAAGTGTTAATTTTATTATAATAGGGTTAGTGGCCCTTGTGCTTGTTTTAGTTGGTACGACAATATTTTCCACTAAAAAATAATTTGATGTACTTTACATCTTTTTTTTGTTATAATAACCCTTACTTAGGAGATGAGAGTATGAAATTATTAGTATGTGACTATGATAATACTTTGTATATAAATAGCTTAGATAGATGGAGCCTAATTATAAATGTCAAAGCAATAAATAAATTTAGAAGTGCAGGTAACAAATTTATGATAGCAACTGGAAGACCATATAATAGTATAACAAAAGAAATCCATAAGCATAATATACCTATTGATTATTTAAGTTGTTGTGATGGAAGTCTAATATTTAAAAAAAATCACCAAATTAAAGAAGAAGTAATTGATGATAAAATATGGGACTTTCTTAGTAATTTACAAAAAATGTACAGTGAAATGGATAATATTAATATTACGTCTAATAATAGTTTGACTAAAACAGAGGATAGAAATACTTTTATAGAATGTGATTTTTTATTAAGAGACACTAAAAGAATGAAAGATATTATAGACATTATAGAAAATACCTTTCCTGGTATTGCAGCCCTTCCTTTTACATATAAAAATGAAACTAGATTATATGTAAGAAAAAAAGGAATTAGTAAAAGTACAAGTATTGATTATGTAAATTCATTTCTTTCTATTGATAAAAAAAATATCTTTACAATTGGAGATCATTTAAATGATTTAGAAATGTTAAGAGATTTTAATGGTTTTAAAATGCTATGGGGTAAAAAAGAATTAGACGAGCATGTATTAGGAAGATATTTTTTGGTTTCAGACTTAATAGATGATATAATAAAAGAGAAAGTAAAGAGGCGATAATATGTTTGTAGATGAAGTAGTAATAAAAGTCATTGCAGGATCAGGTGGAGATGGTATTATTTCTTATCGCAGAGAAAAATATATTCCAATGGGGGGGCCTTTTGGAGGGAATGGCGGTAAGGGAAGTGACATTATTTTTACAGTTGATGAGGGGCTTCATACTTTACTCGATTTAAGATTTGCTAAAAAAATATTGGGTAAAAAAGGTGAACCAGGCCAAAGCAAGAACTGTCAAGGAAAAAGCAGTGAAGATATTATCGTAAGAGTTCCACAAGGAACGGTAATAACAGATTTAGATACAGGCTTGATATTAGCTGATTTAAAAGGTAAAAACGACCGTGTTATTGTTGCTAGTGGGGGCCGTGGAGGACGAGGTAATACAGCCTTTAAATCCCAAAGTAATCCAGCCCCTAATTATTGTGAATTAGGTGAACCCGGGGAAATTAGAAACTTAAAAGTAGAAATTAAATTATTAGCGGATGTAGGATTAGTTGGAATGCCAAGTGTAGGAAAAAGTACGATTATAGGTAAAGTATCGGCATCAAAAGCAAAAGTAGCCGCTTATCATTTTACCACTTTGAGTCCTAATTTAGGTGTAGTTAAGACCCTTGATAATCGCATATTTGTTATGGCTGATTTACCAGGACTTATCGAAGGGGCATCACTTGGTGAAGGACTTGGTGATAAATTCTTAAGACATATTGAAAGAACTAAAGTAATTGCCCATGTTATTGATATGGCTGGTTCTGAAGGAAGAGACCCATATCAAGACTATTTAATAATAAACAAAGAACTTAACGATTTTAATCCTAAGATTTTAAAAAAGCCCCAAATAATTGTTGCTAATAAAATGGATTTAGAAACGTTTAAAAGCAATTTAACAGAATTTAAAAAGAAAGTTAAATTACCGGTTTATGAAATAAGTGCCGTTACAGGTAAAGGCTTAGATGAATTATTAATAGAAATAGCTAATTTATTAGATAAACAAAAAGAAGAACCCCTTTATGAAGATGAAGCATTTGAAAGTCATGTTCTTTATAAATTTAAAAAAGAAGAACCATATACAATTACTAAAGATAAAGATGTATGGGTAGTACGAGGTGATGATTTAGAAAAACTACTTCGTATGACTAAATTTTCAACACAAGAAGGAGAACTTCGATTTGCTAATAAATTAAGAAGAATGGGAGTAGACGAAAAACTTGAAAAATTAGGAGCAGAAGATGGAGATTTAGTTCGCATATTAGATTTTGAATTTGAATATAGGAGTTAACTATGTATAATTATATTTATGGTAATGTAGTACAAATAACAGCTAGTTATATCATCGTAGATAATCATGGAATAGGATATCAAATAAATACCCCTAATCCATATAGTTTTAATGAACAAGTTGCATATAAAATATATATATATTCCCATATTAGAGAAGATGAGTACACTTTATATGGATTTAAAACCATCGAAGAAAAAGAAATGTTTTTAAAACTTATTTCTGTAAAAGGTTTAGGACCAAAAATGACTTTACCTATTTTAGCAACGGGCTCAATTAGTGGAATAATTGATGCGATTGATCGTGAAAATATTTTATATTTAAAAAAGTTTCCGAAAATAGGCGATAAAATTGCTAAACAAATAGTTTTAGATTTAAAAGGGAAATTAAAAACTACTAATGTAACGACTAGTATAAATAATAGTGATGAATTACAAGAAGCTTTAATTACCTTAGGATATAAAGATAAAGAAATTAGAAATATTTTAAATAAAGTTGATTATAAATTATCAATTGAAGAACAAATAAAAGAAGCCTTAAAATTATTATTAAAATAGGGGGAAATATGGAAGAGAGAATTGTTACAGAAGAGTTATTAAAAGAAGATTTAAGTATTGCTAATATTAGGCCAGAATATTTAAGTGAATATATTGGCCAAAAAGATGTAAAAGAAAATATTAAGATATTTATTGAAGCAGCTAAAATGCGTAAAGAAACATTAGACCATGTTCTTTTATATGGTCCACCAGGCTTAGGGAAAACTACTTTAGCATATATTATAGCAAATGAAATGAGTGCCGGTATTAAAACAGCAAGTGGACCTTCGATTGAAAAACAAGGTGATTTAGCAGCTATATTATCAGCATTAGAGCCGGGGGATATTTTATTTATCGATGAAATACATCGAATACCTAGATTTGTTGAAGAAATACTTTATTCCGCAATGGAAGATTTTACGATTGACATAATTACTGGTGGAGAAAATAGTTCGAGAAGTATAAAAATTCCTCTTCCTCCATTTACATTAGTTGGCGCAACAACAAGAGCTGGAGATTTATCCGCACCATTAAGAGATCGTTTTGGAATTGTTGCTAAATTACAATATTATACACATGAAGAATTAGAAGCAATTATAAAAAGAACTAGTAAAGTATTAGATTTTAAAATTGATAATGAAGCAGCAAAAGTTTTATCATTAAGAAGCAGAGGAACACCAAGAATTGCTAATCGATTATTTAAACGAGTTAGAGATTTTGCCTTAGTATTAAATAAAGAAATAATAGATAAAGAAACGGCTAATTATGCTTTAGATAAATTAAAAGTTGATCGTTTAGGATTAGATAATACAGATTATCAATTATTAAGAGCTATTATTGAAAAATTTAATGGAGGACCGGTTGGATTAGATGCTGTAGCGGCTTCCATAGGAGAAGAAAAAACAACTATTGAAGATGTATATGAGCCATACTTATTACAAGAAGGGTTTTTAATGCGAACACCACGCGGTAGAGTAGTTACAGACAAAGCCTATAAACATTTAGGGGTTAACAAAAAAAAGTAATATAGTTATATTAAGAAGGAATATTATGAAATTAGAAGAATTTGATTACGATTTGCCAAAAGAATTAATTGCTCAAACACCACTTGAAAAAAGAGATACTTCAAGACTTTTGGTTTTAGATAAGAAAACAGGGGAGATAGAACATAAAGTATTTACAGATATTATTGATTATTTAGAAGAAGGAGATTCTTTAGTGCTTAATGATACTAAAGTATTACCAGCTCGTTTAATTGGAATTAAAGAAGAAACTAATGCTGTTATTGAGGTTTTATTATTAAAAAATATTAAAGATGATATTTGGGAATGTTTAGTAAAACCATCAAAAAGAATAAAATTAGGAACAATAGTTTCTTTTGGTGAAAAAAAGTTAATAGCTAAATGCGTTAAAGAAATGACAGATGGTTTAATGCAGTTTGAATTTATTTATCAAGGAATATTTTTAGAAGTATTAGAAGAGTTAGGGACAATGCCACTACCTCCATATATTCATGAAAATTTACTTGATCAAAATAGATATCAAACAGTATATGCTAAAAATATTGGCAGTGCAGCCGCACCAACTGCGGGGCTTCATTTTACAGAAGAATTATTAAACAAAATTAAAGATAAAGGTATTAATGTTTGTTTTATAACATTACATGTAGGTCTTGGGACATTTAGACCTGTAATGGAAGAAAATATTTTAGAACATAAAATGCATACAGAATATTATGAAATGAGTAGTGAAGTAGCTAATATTTTAAATAAAACAAAAAGTACTAATAAAAGAATAGTTAGTGTAGGAACAACTTCAGTTAGAACACTTGAAACAATAATGAATAAGTATCAAAAATTTACTAAATGTAGTGGTTTTACAGATATTTTTATTTATCCAGGTTATAAGTATTTAGCAATAGACGCTTTAATTACTAATTTTCATTTGCCAAAGTCAACGCTTTTAATGCTTGTAAGTGCTTTAGCAAGTAAAAAAATTATATTAAAGGCATATAATGAAGCAATAAAATGTAATTATCGATTTTTCTCCTTTGGCGATGCTATGTTTATAAAATAGACATAAAAAAAGAATCTTGCGATTCTTTTTATTTAATTAATTTTTTTGGTGTTTCATCAAGAACTAATCTTTTGTTTTGTAACGCTCTAAATGCTTTAACATGTTCTGAATCTGTATAATAAGTAAGTGCGATTGTTTCGTTATTTAAATCAGATATGGCAGCAAAATATTCATCAGATCCAAATATAATTAGTAGTTCAACAGATTTTAATGTTAAATCATCTAAATTATAGTGTGTTCCAATAAAATTATAAGCCAAATTTTTATTTAATGAAACTATACATCTTTTGTCAGATGTTCTAAGAAATTTAGATAATTCTACGGCATTTATGATTTTATTATCATCTATATTTTCCTTTAGCATAAGATCATAATCTTTCGCACTCATATTAACAATGCTATTAATTCTTTCATTAATATTAACTATTTTGTTTTTCATATTATTCTTCCCCTTTATGTCTACATATGATATACTAAAAATATTGATTTGTCAAGAGAAAGTTGGTTTTATATGAAAATAAAATATAATCTAATTAAAAAAGAAAAAAATACAAAAGGAAGATTAGGGATATTAGATACAAATTATGGCTCTTTTTCAACACCTATGTTTATGCCAGTAGGAACAAGAGCAACAGTTAAAACTTTAAGCCCAGAAGAACTATATGAAGTAGGAAGTGGAATAATTTTAGCAAATACTTATCATTTGTGGCTAAGACCAGGTGAAGATATTATTGATAAAGCCGGGGGACTTCACAAGTTTATGAATTATAAAGGACCTATATTAACTGATTGCGGTGGTTTTCAAGTTTTTTCTTTAGCTAAACCTAAAGATATCGTTGAAGATGGAGTCCATTTTAAAAGCCATATTGATGGGTCTAAATTATTTTTAACTCCCGAGATGTCTATCCAAATTCAAAACAAGTTAGATAGCGATATAGCAATGAGTTTTGACGAGTGCCCTGGTTTTCCATCAACTTATGAGTACATGAAAGAAAGTGTTGAAAGAACTTTAAGATGGGCTAAAAGAGGTAAACTAGTTCATAACAATGAAAGACAATCATTATTTGGAATCGTTCAAGGTGGAGAATATCCAGATTTACGTAAATACAGTGCAATTGAAACAGTAAAATTAAATTTTGATGGATATAGTATTGGAGGAACTAGTGTTGGAGAAGATAAAAAGACTATGTATGAAATGATTGATTATGCTATTCCTTATTTACCCGAGGATAAAGTTAGATATTTAATGGGGGTAGGAGACCCTTTAGATATAATTGAAGGTGTTATTAGAGGAGTAGATATTTTTGATTGCGTACTTCCTACTAGAATTGCTCGCCATGGCAATGCTTTTACAAGAAACGGTAAAATTAATATTAAAAATTTACAATATAAAGAAGATTTTACTTCATTAGATGAAACATGTGATTGTTATACTTGTAAAAATTATACCAAAGCTTATATTAGGCATCTAATTATGGTTGATGAAACATTTGGGGCTCGTCTTCTTAGTATTCATAATATAAGATTTTTAATAAAACTAACTGAAGACTTAAGAGAAGCTATTAAGACAGATACTCTATTATCATATAAAGAAAATTTTATTGAAAAATATCATGCGTAAAATTTATATAAACATACTGTGATTTTATCACTCTTATAATATGAAAAATATAATTTATAAATAAATAATGAATGATAAAGATATTGTGACATTAATATTTTCTTTAGAAAAAGCCGTTATTAAAGATTATAGTGTCGCTATTACTGAATAAATTTTCTTGTATATAATTTATGTTTTTTTGTATTTTTAATAATATAATAATTAATAGTATTCTATGATTTTGAAATTTCTAGCCTCCTAAATTACCTCCAGTGTAGCTAATTTTCACCATTGATATATTATGCAAATATAAAATGTAAAAACTAGAGTTTATCTAATATAAAGGATTATTTACTAATGGTTGGTCAAAATTCGTGCAATGGATATGTCAACAAACCCATCTATTATTTCTAACGTTGAAGAAGTGGTGAAAGATAAATTACCTGAATTGATAATAAATAATCCAAAAGAGAAAAAAAGAAGTAGAAGTATTATATTTCTAAATATAAAATAAGAAACTTTGTGATAATAACAAAGTTTTTATATGATT
>JAVWBB010000037.1:6771-10358 GCA_036649735.1 Bacilli bacterium | reverse complement strand
ATAATTTTACTAGGTAGTAAAAATCCAAGCAAAGAACAAGCACTTATGCTTGCTTTGGATGAATTAAAAATAATGAATTATAAAATAATTTCTTATGATGTTTCATCAGATGTTAATAGCAAAGCCTATAGGGTATGAAATTGTTAAGGGTGCGGATAATAGGAGTCAACATTTAAAGGAATTATCTATAAACCATAAAATTGAATACGATTATTTATGTTCTATTGAAGGAGGATATGAAGAGGATGTAAATGGACTTTTATTTGTCGTTTCATATTGTATAGTTGAGGATAAAAATGGTAAGAAATCTACAGGTAAATCTTTAGGCTTAAGAATAACAAAAAAGATGTTTGAATATATTAAAGAAGGTCATTCATTAAATAAAGTAATTGAAAAATTAAATGATCAATTAAATAATAAACAAAATGGGGGATTAACGGGATATCTAACCGATGGATTGCTTAGTAGAGAAAAAGTAGATAAAGATGCGGTAATATCAAGTTTTATATCATTTATTTATAAACAACAAAAAGATTTGTTAAATAATGAACTCGATATAAAAAAAACGAATAGAAAATAAATTCTAATCGTTTTTTTGTGTATCATTTTTAATTAGTTGTAATAGTTTAGCAATTGTTTCTTTTAAAAAATCATCATCAGAATTATTGGATAAGTCTTTTAAGAAATCTTGTACAAATTCACTTTGAGGAATCATATACCCAGCTTCACGATAAATATCTTCGGCCATTATATGATTAGATTTAGCAATTGCCTGTAGCAATATTTTTATATCTTCGTTAGTTTCTTTATCTTTAAGACTAAGTGCAATTTGTTCTTGTTCCACTTTACTTTTTGCAAGGTTTTTCATTTCTATTATTGTCTCTTCACTTTTAATTAATTCTTTAGGATATTGTCTTGGAACCATTGTGATCGCATGAGAAGGACAAGCTTCCATACATTTCTTACATCCAATACATTTATCTTTGTCAATAATACCATTTTCAGTATCAGCTGCTTTATTTGGACATACAAATAAGCATAAACAATCTTTAGTGCATAACTTAATATTTCTAACAGCGTACATTATTTTCCTCCTTTAATTTGTAATATTTTTAAACTAGGAACTTTACAAATTGGACAGACGCTGACAACATCATTACCAATATAAATGAATCCACAAATATCACACACATAAACTCCAGTATTTTCTAAAAATTTACTACCTTCATTTTGATATCTTTCAATTAATGATTTTAAAATAAGTGTTGTTTTTTCACCCCAAGTTATTGCTCTTAAAGTACCACGATCTTTATTTTTATTACATATATTTTTAATTGTTGGATATTCTTTTTCTAAATTATTGTTTATTTTAGTTATTAAATCATCATAATTACTATTATTATCTAAAGTTTCTTTTTTATTAAAATAATTAACTAATTCATTAAATAATTTACTTTCTTCTTCTAAATATTGTTTTTCACAACCTTTAGCTAAGTTAGAACAAATCGCGCTTAACTCTTTATATGATACTTCTCTTAGCGTATCACTATTATCAACTATATTTAAATTTTCATCAGTTTTAATTTCTTCTTTTTCTTGACTAATAATAGTTGTTTCAATTACTTCAACAAACATTGATTTAGGAGCACCACATAATGGACACTGCCAATCATTTGGTAAATCACTCCATTTTGTTCCTGGGGCAATTCCTTTTTCTACAATACCTTTTTCTTCATCATATATGTAACCACATATTGTACATCTATACTTTTTCATTTTTCCTCCTTATTACTTGTCTAAATTATAACATGTTTTAAAACTTTTGTATTTATTTTTATGAAATTATCTTTTAACATAATTGTCATTTTAAAAAATATAATTAAATAGCGAAAAGTTTAAAATTATATATTGACATAGTGCGTAGTGCACTATATAATATAAATAGACAAGTCTTACAATACATAATTAAGTTTAATATTTGTTTTGTAGAAAGGAGATAAGGGTTTGGAGTAAGACAGTCAAGTTTAATAAGGAGGGAAAATGAAAAACAAGTTTTTACTATTTACTATTTCTTTATTGACAGCACTAGTGTTTATAACTGGATGTAATGAAAAGAACGTAACAGTTACTTTTGATACAAACGGCGGAAGCAATATTGCTAAGGAAATAATTGAAAAAGACAGCAAAGTTTCAAAGCCAAATGATCCAACAAAAGATAATTATATTTTTGTTGAATGGACATATGACAATGAATCTTATGATTTTGATACTAAAGTAACTAAAGATATAACATTAGTAGCAAAATATAGAGAATCAGGTAGTCATAAAAAATCATTTACAGTTAAATTTGATACTGATGGTGGAAACACTATTAAAGATCAAATAGTTAAAGTCAATCAAAAAGCGACATTACCTACAGTACCTGAAAAGAGTGGATACACTTTTAGTAAGTGGACAGTTAATGGACAAGATTTTGATTTTAACAGTACAATTACAAAAGATATAATAGTTAAGGCTGTTTGGAAGAAAAGTGATTCAACAGTAATTAATCCAACGCCAGGGCAACCAGTATCTAAAAAGTATACAGTAGCATTTAATACTAATGGTGGAAGTGCTATATACAATAAGATAGTTAATGAAGGACAGGCTGTTGGACAACCTGGTAATCCTACTAAAGCAGGATTTAATTTTGCTGGATGGACATTAAACGGTAATGCTTACAATTTTGCTAATAGGGTTTATACTAATATTACTTTAGTAGCTAATTGGACAGCAGTAGTAGTTGCTGATAAGTATACTTATAGATTAGAAGAACTTATGGGAAGTACACCTAGTTGGAAAGTATTTGTTTATAAAAATGGTATTGATGTAACTAAAGATGTTAAGGCAGTTTATACAGCATCAGGATTATTTTTAGGAAAATACGAAGATGAATATAAAGCTATTAGCGTTGATAAAAATGATAAAGATAAAATAGCTGGTGTTAAAGTCGATGGAAAATTAATTAAATTTTAGAAGGAGAAAAATATGAAGAAAATAAAATATTTATCAATGGCAATATCTGCTTTAGCATTAGTATCTATTGGTACAATATCTGCTGATGCTAAAATGCTTACACTTGCTGAAATTGATGATATATCTAAAGAAAGTATTAATGGGGAATTAGTATATAAGAATGTTTACATAATTGGTAATCATTTATTTACTAACCTAATTGATTTAGAAGATATTATGACTGCATCTAGAACAATTGTTGCTGGGGAACCTAATGCAATTTATCGTCGTTCAACAAGTAAAGAATGGACAGAATCTTTAACTGGAAAAGCTATAATATTTCCTGATGCTATGGAAGTTAAAATGGCAGATAGAAAAGAATTGGCTGATCAAAAATTAGCTGAAAAATTAACTAAGTTAATTGACCAAGCTAAGGCTTTAACAGCTAAAGAATATACTAAAACATCATATGATGCAATTGATGCAGCATTAAAATTAAAAGATGTTAAAGAAGTAGAAAAAGAAGCTAAATTTAAAGCACTTACTGATGCATTTAATAAAAAAGAATTTATTAATCAAAAAGAATTAAATGA
>JAVWBB010000037.1:0-6671 GCA_036649735.1 Bacilli bacterium | reverse complement strand
AAAAACAAATAGTAGTGAGTATACACCTGCTAGTTGGTTTATGTATGTTACAACATTAACAGATGCTATTAAAGTAGAATCTCTTGCAACATTACAATCACAATTAGATGCAGCAGTAACTGCAATTAGTAATGCTAAAAAAGGTTTAGAATTTACAAATTATGCAGAATTAGCTAAGGCTAAAGATATCAAAGCATTAAATAAAACAGATTATGTAAAGGGATGGACAGAATTAGAAGCAGTTCTTAATACAGCTGAAACAACATTTGCAGAAATAACTACTAAGATTGCAGCTATTAATACAGCTAAAGAAAACTTAATTACTAAAACAGCAGATACAGCTTTAACAGAAGCAAAAGCTGAAGGTAATAAAGTTAAGAATGATAATAGTATATATACAACTGAATCATTTGGTAAGTTAACAGCAGCAATTGCTAAAACACCAGTAACTAATAAAAATTATATTGATCAAGCAAAAGAAATACTTGATGCAATTAAAAATTTGAAGTTTGCTGGACAAGATGCATTAACTGCAGAATTAAACAAAAATAAAGGTTTAGTAACAACAGACTACAATACAGGAAGTTGGGATGATTATACTAAAGCATTAACTATAGCAATGGCTATGACAGAAAAAACAAATGCTGAAGTAGTAAGTAAAACTGAAGCGTTAAAAGTAGCTTATGCTAAACTTACACCTATTGTTGCTGATAAAACTGCATTAACAGCATTAATTGATGCACAATATGCAAAATCAGGAGAAACTGTTCGTGGAACAATTACTTTACTTGCTAAAGATTATGATAGTATTTTATATGGAAAATATAATGATGCTATAATTGATGCATTAGCAGTAGAAGCAAATGCAAAAGCTTTAAATAGTAATGTTGATGCAGCAAAAGAAGTTATTACAAAAACAAAAGCAGCATTAGTATTTAAAAATAAAGCAGATTTAGATAAATTAAAAGCAGATTTTGCTAAATTAGTTAAAGCAGAATATACTAAAGAAAGTTATGATGCATTAAGTTTAGCAATTATTGGTACAACTGATGATGAAACTACAAATGATAAAATCATTGCAAAAATTGCAGCTATTAATACTGCAAATAAATTAGTGTTTGCTAATCTAGCAGATTTAACTGCAGCAAAGGTTATTACAACATTAAAAGAAGCAGATTATAGTGCCGCTAATTGGACAAATTTAACTAATGCTATAAAAACAGATGCTGAAGCAGAAAAAACATTCGCTGGTATTGCTGGACAAATTAAATTAATTAATGATGCCAAAGCAGTATTAACAAATGAAGCTAATAAACAAATTGCAGAATTAAAAGCACTTGATGAACAAGTAAAAGCATTAGTAAAAGCAGATTATGATGTAACATTATACAATGCTGTTGATACAGCAAATAAAGTTGTAGTAACTACTTATTTAGAAAAAGATGCTAAAATTACAGCAGTTACAAATGCTATTAAAGCTTTGAAGTTTACAAAAACTGCAGAATTAGAAATACTTAAAGGTGATGTTACAACTAAAGAAAAAACTAAATATCTATACACTGATGAAAGTTGGGCAGCTATTACAGTAGCTATGGCTTTACCAGAGGGAACTAACGCTTTAGAAATAGCTAAACTTAAAGCATTAGATAAAGCTAATAAAGCTTTAATAACTGTGGCAGCTGTTGAAAATATTAAAACAACATTAGCTACACTTACTGATAAAGATGCAGCACATTACACTAAAGCAACATGGGATGCTTATGTATTATTAAGAGATAAAACATATGCAACAGATGCTGAAGCAGTACAATTAAATACTGATTTAATTGCCGCTATTAAAGCACTAGTGTTTGTTAATGAAAAAACTTTAGCTGATTTAGAAGCAGTATATACAGAATTAGCAAAAAACAAAGCTAATTATACTGATAATACATGGAATGCTTATGAAACAGTAATGACTGCAAAAGATAGTACAAAATTTACAACTTACAAAGAGTTTGCAGATGAAATTATAGCTATAAATGGAACTAAGAGTAAATTAGTATTAAAAAATACAGTAACTCTAAATACATTAAAAGCAGAATTAGAAAAATTAGTAGAAGTAGATTATACTAGTGATAGTTGGAAAGCTTATATGATAGATTTCAACAAAGCAAGTATTATGTTAGAAGGAACTCATGAATTAAATGAGGCCAAAGAAACAGCATTAACAGATGCTAAAGCTAAATTAATAAGTATAAAAGCTTTACAAACTTTAATTGATGCTCAATATAATGGAAATCCTAAAACATTAACTATTACTAATAAAGATAAAGCATATAGTGATACTACTTATAATGCGTATGTTGCTGAGTTAGCAAAAGCAGAAGCTTTAGTTAAAAAGGCAAACGCAACTGTAAAAGAAATAACAGATGAAGTAACAGCATTAACTGCTGCTAGAAATGGACTAGCAAAATAATTTAATTTAATTAAATTATTAAACTAAAAGAGAATCACAATTTAAATTGTGATTCTTTTTGCATATAATTATAATAATACGCCATAATATAAATAGGCGAATTGCACTAAAATTCATTTGTAATAGTGCGATATGCTATAATTTAAATGGTGGTACTATGATAGGAAGAATTTTAAGAAAAATGCGCAAAGATAGTAATTTAAGCCAAAAACAATTAGCATATATGCTAAAAATTGATCAAACAACGCTCAGCGGTTGGGAAAGAGGGTATAGGGAACCTATATTTGAAAGCATTGAAGAAATTGCAAAATTATGTGGTTATGAAATTACTTTTAAGAGCATAAAAACAAAAGAAGAATTAACGACAAAAAATATTTTTCGTAAAGAATAATATTATGTAATTAATTGAATACTAAATATAAAAAATAAAACTATAGATAATCTAAAGTTTTATTTTTTTTAATAATTTATTTATTATAAAAATTAAAAAAAGTACTAGTATTATCTAGTTACTTATAGTTTTATGAATGGGGTATTATAGGACAATCTTTACATAAACAATCACTAAATAATTCTAATTTACATTGTAAAATTATTTCTAATCTTGAAATAGAATTAACCATTGATTGAACAGATTTATTAACTGCTAACATTTGATCAACTGTTCCAGTTGCAATTATTGCTTGAATCTTTTCTCCTTCAGCATTTAAAATATGCGAAAGTCCAGTTTGCTCTAAAGCAACAGATTCAATTACATCAGAAATAGCTTGGCATTTTGTCACAGTACTAGGATTAATTATAGGCATAGACATAATATCAAATCTCCCTTCCTTTTATATTATGAGAGATTTTAATATTGGTGTTTATAATATTTTAATCACAACAATTTAATCGGTTATTTTTACAGTTACAAGAACATGGATCATAACATTCATCATCACAATAATCTGAAGAACATGAATTATAACAAGGCTTTAAAAGATTTATTTCATCTAATTTCAAGCATATTATAATCTTTTCACAACAACAACTTGGTATTACTACTTTAATGGAACAATCACATAATGTCAAAGTTATTTTCTTACAAAATTCAGGATTATTTTGGTTTAATAATATTAAACATATTCTATTTTTTTCTATAGATTCAATTTTTAATATCATATTATGTGGTAAATATAAAACTGTTGGTTTTACAAAAGTATACTGTTCACAAAACTCATCACAAGATTTTGTTACTTTTACATTTAAATAGGCAAGTTTTTTTAGAGGCATATTTTCAACTCCTTTTCACATTGATTACTTTATTATATGTAAATATTTAGTTTTTGTTATGGCAAAATAATAATGGACACATATAATAGGAATGTAAGGGTGAGAAAAATGATAAAAATAATAAAAAAGATTCCATTATTAAATTCTCCTGATGCTTCATTTACTGGGGGACAGTTTAATTTAAATAAATATATTATGGTTGAGCCTTGTGCAAGACAAATAATAGAATACGATGCATGTTTAAAAAAAGAAAGAAATGTCTTAACAAAATTTCCATATTCATGTATTACAAAAAATAATTGTTTGTATTATATGGCTTGTAGTAATGATAAAAATAATTTATTTATAACTACAAATAATTATGAAGAAATAGACTCTATTTGTTTAAAGATTCCTAGAGAATACTATGATACAATTAAATCAATATCTTTAAATAATTGTTTAAAAAAAATATTAATAGCAACGGAAAAGAAAATATATTCAATTGACTTTGATGGTAATTTTATTACATCAGAAATATCTTATAATACTACTAATACACTAATAGGTATTGCTAATCCTATTCGAACAATTAATTCTTGTGGTTGCCCATGTCCAACTCCGGTGCCACCTAAGAAAGATTACTTTACTGCCGTAGGATATTTTTGCCAAAATAAATATGTTGCTTATATCAAAGACAATTCAGCCTATTTAGCAGAAATATCTAATAATGGAAATATAATAAGTAATGAGTTTATAGGGGATAATATAACTATTAATAGTATTATGAGCGTTAATGGATGTTTGCAATTATTAGTAACTAAGAATAAAAATTATAATTATATTTATATAACTGATATAAATTGTGTATGTAACTGTAATTGTAATGAAAAAGTATATTTAGAAACAAAACCCAAAAAAGGCCAATTTGATTATTTAGAAATAATTAATAAGTGTAAAGAAAGTAGTAATTGTGATTTTGGATATGACATTATGGAGTCAATCGCTCTTGTTGAAACAGCTATTTCACATATTTTAAATGCTGAAGGTGAAAAAATACAAAAAATTATTTCTTTAACTGATGATCCAGATGTTATATTAAAAGTTAATGAATCCGTAAATACCGTTATTAAAAATGTAACATTTTTAGAACAAGTATTATATGGAAAACTAGAATTAGTTAAAAAAAATAATTATTATTGCGATGAGAAAGAATGTTAATTTAGGTCAACATTCTTTTTATTTGTTAAATTATAAGAACTTAGGGGCATTATTTGTATATAATATGGTAGGTATCTTTATATGTGCTAAAAACTATAGTTGTTTTAAATTCCTTCTATATCTAAATTTGAATACTATACTGTAGATATAAAAAAAATAGGAGGAAACTATGCTTAAAGTAATAATGAATAACTTAACGGGGCTTATCTTTAGTACATTAGTATTTTTATTAACTTTAATTTATAAAAGAATATGTGCTTATAAAAATAAACTAGATATAACACAAAATGGTTTAAAGGCAATTTTAAAAATTAAAATATTAGAATTTTATGACAAAGTAATGATTAATAAATATATAACAATATATGAAAAAGAAATATTTATAGATTTATGTAATGAATACCGAGCATTAGGGGGAAATGGAATTATCGAAGATATAATTAAAGATGTTAATCAGTTAGAATTAAAGGTTAATTAAAGGAGGGATTTATATTACAAAAACATTTAGTTTATGTATGATTGTAAAAAATGAAGAAGATGTAATAGGAAGATGCTTAGAAAGTGTTTAAGGTGTATTTGATGAAATAATTATTGTAGATACAGGTTCAACAGATAAAACTAAAGCAATAGTTAAGAAATATACAAATAATATTTATGATTTTAAGTGGGAAAATGATTTTAGTAAAGCAAGAAATTATTCTTTTAGCAAAGCTACAATGGATTATATTATGTGGTTAGATGCAGATGATGTTGTTGATTTAAAAAATGTAAAAAAACTAATTCAATTAAAAGAAAGTATTAAAGATGTAGATGGTATAATGATGAAATATATTGTTGATTTCGATGAATTAAATAATCCTACTTTTTCTTATTACCGCGAACGATTAGTTAAAAGAAGTAATAATTATAAATGGGTAGGTAAGGTACATGAAGTTTTAGATATAGATAAGAAATTGATATATTCAGATATTGAAGTAATACATAAAAGAATTAAGTGGACTAAAAGTGATAGGAATTTAAGAATATATGAAGAAATGATTAAGAGTAATCAATTACTAAATCCTAGAGAAAAGTTTTATTATGCAAGGGAATTATACTATAATGATAGATTTGATGAGGCTATAAAAGTGTTTAATGAATTTTTAAATGATGATTTAGGGTGGATAGAAAATAATATAGAAGCGTGTAAGAATTTAGCGGAATGTTATTATAGTTTAAAAGATAATCGTATGGCTTTAAGGTCGTTAATAAGAAGTTTTGAATACGATGAGCCACGAGCGGAGATTTGCTGTTTAATAGGTAACTGGTTTTTTATGTTTAAAGAATATACGAAAGCAATATCATGGTATTTATTAGCCACTAATAAAAAACCTAATGTAGAAAGTGGTGCTTTTGTAAGAAAAGATTATTACAAATATATTCCCTATATACAATTATGTGTATGCTATGGTAATTTAAATGATTTTAAAACAGCAGAATTTTATAATAAAAAAGCAGGTTTAATTAAGCCTAAAGATAAAGTGTATTTATTTAATAAAAATTATTTTGCTCAATTAAAAATTAAAAAAAAGAAAGAAGGATAAATTATGTTATTTTCAGATGATAATTGTGAATATAATACAAACAATTCACAGTGTGAATGCAATTATTTTGGTGATTGTAGAAAAATAGAAGATTGTTGTTGTGATTGGGATTGTAATTGTTGCTGTGAATGTTGCTGTAAAAGAGGCCCAACTGGTCC
>JAVWBB010000036.1:5106-10948 GCA_036649735.1 Bacilli bacterium | reverse complement strand
GCACCTGTTGTAACACCAGAATCTAATGCATCAACTATGCCAACTGATGAAATTCAATTTATTGACGATTATGCGGATTATGTTGTAGAAGGATCTTTAAGTACAGAAGCAAAAACTAGATAAAAAATATATAAGTAGAAAAATTAATGGTTCTTTGTTAAATGGTATGGATGAGGTCAAAATCATCAGTGATAAATGAATTTAAAATATGAATTAAGAAGTCAAATTCTTAGTTCTTTTTTATTGGATTTTAGTAGCCCAACAATAATTATAATTTTGCTTTTATTTAAAGAATGAGATAATAATGTATTACATGAAATTTGTCTATAATAATTTTGGTATTTAAAAATATATAAGGTAAATACATATCTATTACAATATTTTTATATTATTAAGTGCACCTTTAGAATACTTAGATTAAATATGCTAACTGCCTATTTTCTACAATATCAACAATATTTTTGGTGTAAGCATTGCATATATTAAAAGACATATTTTCATATACAAATTTAGCCGATTTAAATTTATCAAACATAAATCTTTAGGTAAATAATTATTCCTAGCTTTATCTATATCATAGAAAGAGTCTATAATTATTTTAATAGAATTAATAGATATATTATTAACTATTCAATACCTTTTTCGGATATTTTATTAGTTAAGTCTAAAACAATTAAATATTTAGTATTATTTGAGATGCTACAATTAGGATTTATTTCATCAGTAGTACAAGTAAATATTGAGTAAATAATAGTATTATACACTATTATATTACAAATATAAAAAGACAACCCCGACTAACAAAGTAGTTAATACTACCGCTAGTTTATATGAGTTGTCTTTTTATGACAAAAATATATCACAATCTGACACAAATATCAAATCCAACACATTGCCTATATTAAGATTATATAATCTTTTTTTCTTTTTCTAATGTCTGTTTAATATCATCTGTTAATATTAAATTAGGATTCATTGCCCAAAAAAGTAGTTTGTTTTTTAAATCATTTGAAATAATAGCAGTATCTAAATAGTGGGGAATTGGTTTAGGATTATAACGATTATAATGGCCATTTTGTTTTAATTCAGCATACATCATTAATAAAAACATAATATCTAAATTTACAGGGGATACTTTCTTATATTTAGGAAGAAGAGTTTGATATTTAGAAAGATAGTTATTTTCAAGACTGTCAATGGAAAAATTATCACAATCTATTATATGAATATTACCATTAGATACTATAAAATTATCAGGTTTAATATCACCTAAATAAATTTTACCTTGATGTAAAGTATTTATTTTTTCTAAAAGACAAATAAATATATCAATTAATTCATCTTTTGTAATATGATCACTATAGTCACTTAATACCTCACCATTTATAAAATTCATAAGATAACCTTTAAACTTATTTTCTATAGTGACAGTAGCTAAAGGTTTAGATATAAAAGGATAATCAGTAGCGTGTAATAAGATTATTTTATCTTGTTTATTAGTTAAATATTTTAAGACATTAGATTTAAACATTTTAATAACATATTTACTTTTATATTTAAATAAACTAGATTCATATCCTTCTGTATAATAAGGACATTGCAAAAATTCTTTGGAAGAATTAAAATTAATTATTTCCATAATTTATCACCTGATGCTTATATTACCATAAATTTAATATTTTTACAGTAATAATCATTATTAAATTAAAACAGCATATACTTTTTTAGGTGATATAAATGTTTGTTAAAAAAATAGATGAGAAAATAAGATTGATACTAGTAGTTATTTTTATATTATTTTTATTTATTATTTTTAGAGTAGTATATATTCAAATGTTTGATTATGATAAATTAAAAAAATTAGCAACAGATCTTTGGACAAGGGATTTACCAATTGAAGCAGATAGAGGATTAATATTAGATAGAAATGGGGTTGTTTTAGCTAATAATTTAACAACTACTTCATTGGTACTTATTCCTAATCAAATAAAAGATAAAGATAAAACAACTAAATTATTAGCGAATATTTTAGGAATATCTATTGAAGAAATGAGTAAACACGTAAATAAAGTGACATCAATTGAAAGAGTACATCCTAAAGGAAGAAGATTGTCATATGAAATAGCTGATAAGATAGAAAATTTAAAATTAGAAGGGGTTTATTTAGTAAAAGAGTCTAAAAGAAATTATCCATATAAAGAAGATTTATCACATGTTTTAGGTTATGTAGGAATAGATAATCAAGGACTTAGTGGAATAGAACTAGAATATGATAAATATTTAACAGGTGAAAAGGGTGCGATTAAATATTTTTCTGATGCGAAGGGAAATAAATTAAGTTTATCAGATATTTATGTTAGACCACAAGAAGGAATGAATATACAATTAACTATCGATTATAACATTCAAAAATCAATTGAAAGAGAACTAGATAATGCTGTTAGTATGTTTGATCCTGATATGGCATTAGCAATAGTAATTGACCCTAAAACAGGTGAAATATTAGGGATGAGTAGTCGCCCAGGATTTGATCCTAATAATTATAAAAATTATACGATGGAAGTATTAAGTAGAAATTTACCTATTTGGGCATCTTATGAACCAGGAAGTACTTTTAAAATTATGACAACAGCAGCGGCAGTTAATGAAAAAGTCGTAGATTTATTTAAAGATACGTTTTATGATACAGGTCATGTAATGGTTTCATCAGCAAGAATTAATTGTTGGAAACCAAAAGGTCATGGGTATCAAACTTTTCTTCAAGTATTAGAAAATTCTTGTAATCCGGGGTTTGTTAAGTTAGGTGAATTATTAGGAAAAGAAAGGTTATTTTCTTATTTAGATAAATTTGGTTTTGGTAATAAAACAGGAATTGATTTAAGTGGTGAATCAACGGGAATAATGTTTCCTCTTGATAAAGTAGGAAAATTAGAATTAGCGACAACTGCTTTTGGACAAGGAGTAAGCGTTACGCCTATTCAACAATTATCAGCTATTTCTTCAGTTTTAAATGGAGGTAATTTATATCGTCCTTTTGTAGTTAAAAATATAATTGACCCCATTACAAATAGTTTATTAGTTCATAATGATAAATATTTATTAAGAGATAAAATAATTACAAAAGAGACATCTAATATTATGAGATATGCCTTAGAAAGTGTAGTTGCAAATGGGGGAGGAAGAAGTGCTTATATTGAAGATTATCGTATTGGTGGGAAAACTGGAACTGCTCAAAAAGTAGAAAATGGAAGGTATTTAGATAATAATTACATAATGTCTTTTGTAGGAATAGTTCCTTCTAATAATCCTGAGGCAATATTATATGTAGCATTAGATAATCCTAAGAAAACAGCTTTACTTTCATCATATACAACAACTCCTATTGCTAGACGTATTTTAATTGATATAATTGAGGCATTAAAAATACCTAAGCAAACAGAGGCTTTACAAAAGAAATATGTTTGGGATGATCCAACTTATTACTCTGTTCCTAATGTTATAGGAATGACCATTAAAGCCGCTAATAAAGTTTTAAAAGAACATTTTAAGGTTGAATATACTGGCTTTGGTGATAAAATAATTGAACAATCTCCAGTTAATGTTAGAATATCTGAAGGTTCAACAATAAGATTATTGCTTGGATAGTGTAAAATAATCGTAAAAGAGAAATTAATTTTATATAATAATGTATAAGTGTAGTATAATTATAGAAAGAGGGAGTAATTATGGGAATACTTTTGTTAACTAAATCAATATTTGCTATTATGATTGGCTTCTTTTTAGCTGTTGTTTTTGGCTTAATTTTAATTCCTTTTTTAAAAAGAATTAAAGTTGGTCAAAGAATAAGCGTTTTTGTTGGAGAAAATCATCGTAAAAAAGAAGGAACTCCTACAATGGGGGGCTTAATATTTATTATTCCAACATTGCTTACTACTTTTATTTTAATTGCTACAAATAAAATAAATATGAGTAATAATTTGATAATTTTATTATTTGTTTTTATTGGTTATGCTTTAATTGGTTTTGTCGATGATTATTTAAGTGTTAAAAGAGGTAATAATGAGGGCCTTACGGAACTTCAAAAATTAATTGGTCAAGTTATTATTGCTTTGGGTTTCTTTTATTTATATACTAAAAATGGTGGGCAAACATCATTAGAAGTTTCAACACTAGGTATTCACATTGAAATGGGTTGGTTTTACGGAGTATTCTTATTATTTTTATTAGTTGGAGCCTCTAACGCTGTAAATATTACTGATGGTTTAGATGGCTTAGCAGGAGGTCTTTCAGCAATAGCGTTTGTTGCATTTAGTTTAGTTTCTTTAATGGTTGGCTTTGAAGATATGGGTATTTTTACTTTTATTTTAGTCGGTTCATTAATGGGATTTTTAATATTTAATACGCACCCAGCGAAGGTCTTTATGGGCGATACAGGTTCTTTGGCTTTAGGTGGAATAATGGCTGCAGTTGCTGTTTTAACACATCGTGAAATTACACTTTTAGTAGTTGCTTTTGTTTTTGTTATCGAAACACTTTCAGTTATTATTCAAATATTTTCAATTAAAGTATTTAAGAAAAAAGTATTTTTAATGTCGCCACTTCATCATCACTTTGAAAAACTAGGATGGGTAGAGACAGATATTGTTAAATTGTTTTGGGTAGTAGGATTACTTCTTGCTATGGCGGGGATATATTTTGGAGTTTGGTTATAAGGAGAAAAAATGCTAAAAAAAAGTAATTTACATTTGCTTTTAGCAGTAATATCTTTATTAGTATTTGGAGTTATAATGATTTATTCAGCATCATATATATGGGCTGATTATAAGTTTAATGATAGTTTATACTACGTTAAACATCAATTATTATTTATTACACTAGGAATGGTTATATTATTTATTATAAAGAAAATAGATTATAAAATCTATTATGAAAAGGCAGGTAAAATATTATTTATCTGTCTTTTATTACTTATTCTTGTTTTAATTCCAGGAATTGGTAGTGTTAGAAATGGTTCGAGAAGTTGGTTTGGTTTGGGAGGATTTGGTATTCAACCGAGTGAATTTATGAAAATCGGCTTAGTTATTTTTACTGCTAAGTATTTAAGTGATCACCCAAAGGATATTAAAAAGTTTAAAAAAGGTCTTTTGCCTATTTTAATGATGTTATTTTTAACTTTTGGGCTAATTATGTTAGAACCTGATTTTGGTAGTGGGATGATTATTGTAATTACTATAATTGCAATGCTGTTTGTTAGTGGCGTTAATATGAAGTTTTTCTACTACTTGGGTTTCTTTGGTTTATTAGGCATAACCGGTTTAATAGTAGTCGCACCATATAGAATGGATAGAATTGTTTCTTTTTTAAATCCATGGAAGGACCCCCTTGGAACAGGTTTTCAAATTATTCAATCGCTTTATGCAATTGGCCCAGGAGGTTTATTAGGAATGGGCTTTTTAAATAGTCGCCAAAAGCATTTTTATTTACCAGAGCCACAAACTGATTTTATCTTTTCAATTATTAGTGAAGAGTTAGGAGTACTTGGAGTAATAATAGTTATCAGTTTATTTGCGTTTATATTATATAAAGGTTTTAAAATAGCCTTAAAAGCTCCTAATGATTTTACTAAATATTTAGCTTTTGGTCTTACTTTTCAGTTAATGTTTCAAACTATAATGAATTTAATGGTTGTAATTGGTTTAATACCAGTCACAGGGGTGACACTTCCTTTTCTTAGTTACGGAGGATCAAGTCTATTAACTTCTTTAATTAGTATTGGTATTTTATTAAATATTAGTAGAAATGAATAATGATGTTCTTCTAACAATTGTAATAGTTATATGTT
>JAVWBB010000036.1:0-5006 GCA_036649735.1 Bacilli bacterium | reverse complement strand
TAAACTCATTGAAATATTTATTTTAACTTATAATATCCTTGAAAGTTAGCGATTACTATTTGTATTATAATTTCTACTTCTTTTTTAAAAAAAATATACTTGTGCTTTAATTTTTATATTTTCTTTTTTTTATATAGTATTGTTGTTTTTTATACTGATAACTTATATCTTTAGTTTTTTTATTTTACTGGTGTAACAATAAAATATAAATTATATATTTTTATCACCACATTTGATATAATATATGTAGAGGTGAAATAATGATAAAAAATAAATTAAATATTGATAATTCTAGTGAACTTGCAAATGTTGAAGAAAAATTAACTAAGAAAAAAGCCTTGGAATTATTTGATAAAAAAATACTTGATACATTAGAAGTGGGAACTTTTGAAACATTAAGTTTTATTCACAAATATTTATTTGAAGAAATATATGATTTTGCTGGAGTTTTAAGAAATGTAAATATTGCAAAAGGGAATTTTAGATTCACACCCGTTATATATTTAAAAGTTGCATTAAAAAATATTGATGCTATGCCTCAAGATACTATAGATGAAATTATCGAAAAGTATGTAGAGATGAATGTTGCTCATCCTTTTCGGGAAGGTAATGGAAGAAGTACGAGAATTTGGCTTGATTTAATTTTAAAAAAACAATTAAAGAAAGTTATCGACTGGAATAAAATAGACAAAGAAGATTATTTATTAGCTATGGAGAGAAGTCCCATTAAAGATATTGAAATTAAGTCTTTAATTAAAAATGCTCTAATAGATGATAAAAGTGATAGAGGAATTTATATGAAGGGTATAGATCATAGTTATTACTATGAAGGATATAATACTTATATAACAGAAGAACTTTAATAAAAAATAATACTAATAATATGATTAAGAAAATTTCTAATCATATTTTTTTTATTCAACTAAAATTTATTAAATATTAGTGAAATAAATTAAGTTTCGTGATAAAATTTTAATTGAAGTGAGAAGAAGATGGAAATAATAATTAATGATAAAGTATATCAAGTTATAACTGTAAAAAAGAAAATTAAGAATATATATATAAAAATATTAGAAGATTTAACTATTGAAGTATCTATTCCTAGACGTATGCTTTTAGCTAAAACTAAAGATATTGTTAATAATAATTTAAAGGCTATTGAGAAAATGGTTAATAAACAAGAAATTAAAAATAAATTTAACGAAGATTTTTATTATTTAGGTAATATTTATGATATAGTTAAATCAAATAACCCTAAATATCAAATAGGGATTAATAAAATATTTATTAATTTTAAATTAGATACTGATTATTTTTATAAAGAAGAAGCAAAGATTATTTTTTTAGAGCGTTTAATCTATAACTATAATTTATTTAGTCAAAAAATAGAATTCCCAGCATTAAAAATAAGAAGTATGAAGACAAGATATGGAGTTTGTAATGTTAAAACAAAAACAATTACGCTAAATTTATCATTAATAAAAACAGATGTTAAATATTTAGATTACGTTATTATTCACGAGTTAGCTCATTTAGTTCATCCTAATCACAGCAAAGATTTTTGGAATTTAGTCGAAGAAAATTGCCATGATTATAAACAAATAAGGTATGAAATGAAAAACTGTTAAGATAAACCATTAATGTTTATCTTTTTATATAAAAATAATCAAATAAATAGTATAATGAATTTAGGAAGTGAAGATATGCATATAAGTAGTTTAGAAAATACACATATTAAAGATATAATTAAATTAAAAAATAAGAAATATCGTGATTTAACTAAGACTTTTATAGTCGAGGGAGAACATTTAGTAATTGAGGCTTATAAAAATGGCCTTTTAAAAGAATTAATTTTATTAGAAGATGAGAGCTTTAACTTAGATGTTTTAACGACTTATGTAACTAATAAATTAATGAGTTCTATTTCATCATTGGATAATTATGGAACTATAATAGGTATTTGTCAGATGAAAGAAGAAAAAAAGATTGGCAATAAAGTACTTATCTTAGAAAATATTGCTGATCCAGGGAATTTAGGGACAATAATTAGAAGTAGTGTGGCCTTTAATATAGATACGATAGTTTTATCTTTAGATACGGTAGATTTATATAATGAAAAAGTGATTCGCGCGACACAGGGTTTACTATTTTCTATAAATATAATTAAAAGAGATATTATAACAGTAATTAATGAATTAAAGAATAATGATATTTTAATATTAGGGACAAAAGTAGATGGAGGAAACAGCATTGATAAGTTTAATAAACTAAAAAAGTATGCTTTAATTATGGGTAACGAAGGAAAAGGCGTGACGGCTGAAACTAGTGCTTTATGTGATGATTTTATTTATATAAAAACAAATAAACTAGTCGAAAGTTTAAATGTAGGAGTGGCTACTTCAATTCTTTTATACGAATTAAATAAGGAGCTAAAATGAAAGATGATATTAAAATAGGCCAAGTTATAACTACACATGGAATAAAAGGGGAAATAAAGATTAAGTCCGATTTCAAATATAAAGAAAAAGTTTTTAAAAAAGGTTTTAGGATATATATTAATCATCAAGAATATACAATTAATACTTATCGTATACATAAAGGATATGATATGGTAACGCTTGATGGCTTTGATAATATTAACCAAATACTTTTTATGATGAAAAAAGAAGTATTTGTTAAAAGAAGCGATATAAAATTGGATAATAATGAATATTTAGATAGTGATTTAATGGGCTTTACGGTGATGATTGAAGGTAAAGAACATGGATTTATTACTAAGATAAATAATATGAATAATAATAAATTATTAGTTAATTTCTATTTAGATAAAGAGTATTTAATTCCTTACCATCAAGATTTTATAAAAGAGATTGATTTTAAAAATAAAGTGATTATAATTAATTATGTAGAGGGGTTGTTTTAATGGTAATTGATATTTTAAGTTTATTTCCTGAGATGTTTGATGGGATATTAAATTCATCAATTATTAAAAGAGCAATAGAAAGTAATAAAGTTACTGTTAATATTCATAATTTTAGAGATTATAGTAAAGATCCACACCACAAAGTCGATGATACACCATATGGTGGGGGAAGTGGGATGGTTTTAACACCTCAACCTATAATTGATTGTGTTAATGCTTTAAAGGATAATAACAGTTTAGTAATAATGCTTACACCTGAAGGAATTTCATACAAGCAAGAATTAGCATATAAATTAACGAAAGAAAAACATTTAATTATTATTTGTGGACATTATGAAGGTTTTGATGAGCGCATTAAATCAGTTGTTGATATGGAAATTTCTATTGGAGATTATATTTTAACAGGAGGAGAAATTCCAAGTATGATTATTTTAGATAGCGTAGTTCGTTTGCTTGATGGCGTAATTGAAGAAGAATCACATATTAACGAATCATTTAATAATAATTTACTTGATTATCCAACATATACTAAACCAAGGAGTTATTTAGGAATGGAAGTACCCGAAGTATTATTAAATGGAGACCATAAAAAAATAAGCGAATTTAGAAAAAATGAAGCTTTAAAAAAAACTATTCAAAAAAGGCCAGATTTATTAAAATAGGAGTTGGAGTATGAATAATAAGTATTATGTTGTTAAAAACAAATGTGATGATGCAATCGTGTATTTTGAGTATGATAAATTAAAGGGACTAGATATTACCCCCAAAAAGAATGTTAAAATAAAAGATTCTATTGCGATTAACAAAATGATAATTATTAACCCTTCATTGATTGAGAAAGTAATTAGAAAAAAACTGAAGAAAAGATTTAGTAATTTATTAAATATTTTAAATACTTTATATGAATCAACGGATGAAGATCCAACTGGTTTAAGAGAAGCCTTAAACGAGATTACTAAATTTAAATTAGAAATAAATAATAAATACCACCTTTATTTAAAGGATGAGGAAATAGCAATTAATGAAAAAAAACTAAGTATTTTAGAAAATGAAGTTAAATTGCGATTAAGTGAATTAACTTATCAAAATAAACATCAAAAAGAAGGAAAGAGTAGATAAAAGTTTTTCTTTACATTATAGTGAAGTTTTGATACAATTATACCCGTAATCCGCTTACTGTGTAATGATTACTGAAATAGAAAAAAGGAGAGATATCATGAATGTAATTGATAAGATTACGGCTAAACAATTAAATCCTAATATTCCTGAATTTAGAGTTGGGGATACAATTAGGGTAGACGTTAAAATCGTCGAAGGTAAAAGAGAAAGAATTCAAGCATTTGAAGGGATTGTAATTTCTCGTAAAAGTGGAGGAGTTAGTGAAACTTTTACAGTTAGAAAAGATTCTTATGGGGTAGGAGTTGAAAGAATATTTCCACTTCACTCACCAATAATTTCTAAAATAACAGTTATTAGAAAAGGAAGAGCTAGAAGAGCTAAACTTAATTTCCTAAAAGATATAGTTGGGACATTTAGAATTAAAGAAAGAGGAGATAAATAAGGCTTGCCCTTATTTTTTTGTTATTATGAAAAGAATTATAAAGGAAATATATCCATATATTATTGTAATTATTGTTGCTCTTTTAATAAAGAATTTTATTGTAACTCCTATTAGAGTTAATGGTTCATCAATGGATAACACATTAAATGATAAAGATATAATGCTTTTAGATAAATTATCATATCGATTTAATGATATTAAAAGGTTTGATATTGTTGTAATTAAATATGAAGATGAGTTTATTATTAAAAGAGTAATTGGTCTTCCTGATGAAAAAGTTCGTTTAGTAAATAACGTGCTTTATATTGATGATATCCCTGTAAAGGAAAAGTTTTTAGAAGAAGAGACAGATGATTTTACAGTAAATAAGAGACTACCTGCAAACCATTATTTTGTAATGGGTGATAATAGAAGTGCTTCAAAGGATAGTCGAATTATTGGTTTTATAAAAAAAGAAGATATTTTAGGGAAAACTTCGATAACTATTTTCCCTTTTAAACGTTTTGGAATTAAAAAGTAAAG
>JAVWBB010000035.1:0-11225 GCA_036649735.1 Bacilli bacterium | reverse complement strand
TTGAGACATTTTCAAAAGTTAATACTTAAGACATTATCATAAATTAATCATAAAAAGTTTATAAAAATTTTAAAAAGTGTTTGACAATATTTAATAGTTTGGTATAATTAATATTGTCTACTTTTAATGCGGATGTAGTTTAATGGTAGAACCTTAGCCTTCCAAGCTAACTACGTGAGTTCGATTCTCATCATCCGCTCCAATTGAAAACAACTTACGAACCATAAAAAGTTCGTGAGTTTTTATTTTATATAAAACGATGTTCTCTTTCTAGGAAGGTGGGCATTTTTTTATGAATTTTAAAGTAATAGAAACATTAAAACCTAAAATAAATATACATATAAAACTACTAACGAAAGAATTAAAACACTTAAAAATACTAATTTATAATTCATATCATTAAACCTATTCACCTTACTATTTATTGATTCATAATTAACGAATATTATAAAAAGAATAGATATGATATTGTTAATGTTATTCTGGTAAAGATTTATTGCGTCCTGATATGCAAAGGTATTAAAAGATATTAAATTTCATAAATTAGAAAAGTTATTAGCAATTAAGGTTGAAAGACTTCCTCGTACCATTAATTGTATAAGCATATTTTAAAAACAGAAGTAACTTTTGTTTCTTTGATAGAAAGAAGGTTTATTATCATTGCTATAGAAGCGAATTATTTAGCAATTAAAATTAAATAGTTAATTTTTGTTTATGGTGTTATTTAAAATTTAAATTTAAGAAATTTATAAATTAAAGTCATCTTCATGTTCTTTAAAAAAATCATAATAAGTTTTCACATTCCTTAGCTTTGTCCATTTTTTAACCGTAACTGGGATTTCATCTAGATCATATATTTTAGCTTCTCTTAAATTAAGTAAAAAAGGTGAATGGGTAGAAATAATAAATTGACAATTATAAAAGCGTGCTGAATCTTCTAAGAATTGTTTCAGTTTTAACTGGTTTTCTGCAGAAAGACTATTCTCAGGTTCGTCTAATATGTAGATACTATTTTCTTTTATTTCTTTTTCCCAAAATAGTAAAGCTGATTCACCATTTGATTGTTCTACAATATTGTTGTTTCCTAATCTTTGCCTAACAAATTTAGACATTGTCATACGTCTTGAATCACATTTAGTTTTTAATTCTTCATAATTTTCGAATGAAGTTGTGCTACTATTAAATTTAGCATTTAAATATTCTTTGCTTAATTTTTCTTTTTCTCGGTTAACATTACTATTTATTGATCGTATATCTAATAAATAATCAAAAATATCGTCGCTAGTCACTACTTTGATTTCAAAAGGCTCATCTAATGATATTTCATAACTACAATCATTAACATACAAATTGAAAAATGAACCTTTATTTATTGGTGTTTTTCTAATAGCCAATAACTTGTCAGCAATAATATTAAGTAACGTTGTTTTACCAGAACCATTTCCTCCACAAAAGATAGTAATATTATTAAATACAATTGTTTCTAATTCTTTTATAGTGAATAATTGAAGGGGATAATAGTTGGTATAAATATTTCTTACATCTTTGCCAAATATATTATGTTCTTGGAATTCATTTAACAAAGTAAAAGATTTTAAATAAATCATAAATAACCCTCCTAATAATTATATTATATAAGACAATTAAAAAAATGTCTTGCAAAATTTAATTGTTAATAAAAAGCACGTTTGATTTTAACTGCTTATAATAATAACGCTTTGCAGTTTATTAAATTATATTAAAAAATAAATAATTATCCAATTTGAAATAGGTAAATTAATTATTAAATTATTTTGTGTTACTGTTTACATAAGTTTTGGAAAACATACAAAATTTAGCATTTATAAGTTGTTGCCTCTATTTTTGTTAATATCATGAAAACCAGTATTTTTCAAAAGAGTGTGATATATTTATCAAAAAAGGAGTACTTATTTCCAAGAAAGCAGTTTTTTAACTACTCTGTGGTAAACTTTATTTTATATTTTTCTAGGTAATAGCCATCCTATATGATATAATGTGTTAGTTAAGAAAGAGGTATGTATGAATTTTAATGAATTAGGACTAAAAAAAGAAGTTGTAAAGGTAATAGAAGAATTAGGTTATGCTAGTCCTACTACAATCCAAGAAAGAATAATTCCTTTAATATTGGAAGGACATGATATATTTGGACAAAGCCAAACAGGAACAGGGAAGACTCTAGCATTTGCGGCTACATTGTTAAGCAAAATAGAAACTAGTGGAGTAACACAAGCTTTAGTACTAGCGCCAACTCGTGAACTTGCTATTCAAATAGAAAGAGAAATTGAAGGTTTAGGTAAATACTTACCTGTTAAGATTACTTGTGTATATGGAAGTAGCAGTATTGAAGATCAAATTCACAAATTAAAAAGAGGTGTAGATATTGTTGTTGGGACACCTGGTAGAGTCGTTGATTTAATCAAAAGAAAAGTTTTAAAACTAGAAAATGTTAAAGATTTTATTCTTGATGAAGCAGATGAAATGCTTAGTATGGGATTTAAAGAAGATTTAGAATTTATTTTTAATTCTTGTAAAGATAAAAAACAAGTATTATTATTTTCAGCTACATTACCAATAACTATTAAAAGTATAATTAAAAATTATATGAGTAGTGATTATCAAACTGTATCAGTAGTAAGTGATGTAAAAACAGCTGAGAATATTAAACAAATTTATTATTTAATAAGTGAAAAAACTAAATTAGAAGCAATGTGTCGCGTAATGGACTATTATAACCCTTCAAAAGCAATTATATTTTGTAAAACAAAAAGAAATGCTGATGAATTATTAGAAAAATTATCTTCTAAAGGTTATAGTGTTGATTTAATTCATGGTGATATTACACAAGCTGCTAGAATTGCTACTCTAGACCGCTTTAAAAACGGAACTTTTAACTATTTATTAGCAACAGATGTTGCTGCTCGTGGGATACATGTCGAAGATATAGAAATAGTTATTAACTATAATGTCCCTGGAGATAATGATAGTTATGTCCATAGAATTGGAAGAACAGGGCGAGCTAAAAAAAGTGGAATGGCTATTACTTTAGTCAATAAAAAAGAAGAGTTTATTATTCGTGGTTTAGAAAGACATATTAATGCGGCAATTAAAAAAGAATCTATTCCTACTTATGATGATATAATTCCAAATCGTAAAGAGGCTATTTTAGAGACCATTATCAGTTTGTCTAACAACAAAAACAGTGGTAAAGTATTTGATGAGTATTTAAATGGCATTAGTGATTTTGAACTTAAAAATATTTGTAGTAATTTACTTACTGAAAAGTTATTTGAAAGTTTTGGTTCAAATTTTGGAGTTGATGTAAGTTGTAATGATTCAGGGACTAGTAATTCTAGGGATAACCGAAGAAGAACAGTAACAAGTGAAGAAACTAGAGTGTTTTTAACGATAGGAAAAATTGATCGAATTGAAAGAAAAGATTTACTTAACTTTTTAGAAAATAAAGGAAATTTCCCACAAGGGACTTTTACTAATGTTGAAATTATGACCAAATTTACTTTTTTAAATGTTAAAAACAAATATTTAGAAGCATTTGTAAATAAATGCAATAATACAAAATTAAATAATCGTATGATTAGAATAGAAAAAGCTAAAAAGTAATATTTTTAGTTTTTATTTTAGGCTTTGTATTAATTACTAATAATTCTTTTTCTAAATTATTAATAATATCTTTTATAATTATTTGTCTACAAATACCTTTAATTAAAGAAGTAGATATAATAATCCAACTTAATATTAAAAAAGTGTTTATTAATTCATCATTTGAATAATTAAGGAGCATTATACTGTTTCCTCCAAATAAGATACTTTGGTTTCTAATGGTTTTATTTCTTTTATTTATAATTTTTTTATAAGTATTTATTTTGTTAATAATTTCATCATTATCTTTAATATTCATTTTACCTCGCTTAATTAAAATATATTCTAAATTTTAAAATATTTGCATTTAAAGTATTATTATGATAATATTGATAAGGATTAAGAAGGAGAGAGTATGAAAAAAACAAGAAAAGTATTTAGTTTAGTTATGATGTTATTTTTAGTGATGGTAATTACAGGATGTGGAAATAAAAATTTAGATTTAAAAAAGATTGAGAAAAACGTTGAAGAATTAACTGGTGATAAAATAGATGTTCCAACAGCGTATAGTCAAATAGATAATAAATTTACTTATTTTGCTGAAATGCCTGATATTTATGATTTAGATAAATTAGGATTAAAAAATGAGTATTTAAAAAACTATATAATTAAAGTTACTGATAAAAAAGAATTTGTAATAGTTTTAAAACCTGTTAAAGGTAAAAAAGATACTGTAGAAAAGGCCGTAAATAAATATATTAAATCATTAAGTTTAGATAGTAAATTTACTAAGGAAGAAAAAGATGGAGTTTTAATTTATTTAAATACAAAAAATAATAAAGATATTTTAAATATAATTTATAAAGCTAAAAGCCCAGTTTTTTCTAAATTGATACCTACAAATGATGAGATGTTAAAAAATAACTTTTTAATTAAAAAAGGAATGGTTGATGAATATTTAATTCAAACACCAATGGTAATCGTTTCATCAAATATGTATGCAATTATTAAACCAAGTAAAGGTAATGAAGAAAAAGTAAAAGAAGCAATGGATAATTATTTTGCTAAATTAGAAGAACAATGGAAAACTTACCTAGTTGATCAATATGAATTAGTTACTAATAGAAAAGAAACTAAAGTAGGTAAATATTTAGTATATATTATATCAAATGATAATGACAAAGTATTAAATGAAATTAAAAAAAATACTAAGTAGTAAAATTAGAATTTATTTCTAATTTTTTTTGGCTTTAATATTTTCTATTTCTTTATTTAATAAATTAAGACCTTTTTTAATAACATCAATGTCCTTAGATTGATAAAAATCGTCTTTATTTGGTAAGCGTTCTTCGATAACTTGTTTTTGGGAGGCATTAGTTTGTAAAACTTGCCCGACAAGCATTAACCAATCACCAATGGCATTTTGTTCATTTATTGTTAAATCATCAATTAATAAAAAGCCAATAATTACAGCACTTCCTGTAAAAGATAAAGCATCAATATTAGGTGGAATGTTTTTCATAAATCCTCCAATACTATAGTATATGTTATATTAAAATAAGGTTTATTTTACATAAATATATGTCAACTAACAGTAAAAATGTGTATATCAATTAAAAAATTGATAAAAATGAGTTATAATGAATATACATGAATAGAGGGCATATGAAAAAAATAAATGATATTGTTTTAAATACTATTAATATAGTATTAACTATAATGCTAATTGTCAATTTTATAAGTTATGATAAAGCGGTAGATATGGCTTTTGTTTTTAAGAAGGATTTAAAAATAAATAGTAATTTTTTATTGTATAAAAAAAGTGTTAAAGCAGAAAATAATAAAGTAATTGTTTTAGAAAAAGAGCCTATAAAATTAGAAGATGAAGAAATTAAAATAGATATAAAAGATACCCCAACTATAGAAATACCTAAAGTACCAGTTATAGAAGAACCTATATATAAAATTATAGAAACATTTGTTGGAACAATAAGTGGTTATGGCCCTGATTGTTATGGATGTACTTCTAATAAAACAGCATCAGGTTATTATGTAGGAAATGGTAATATTTATTATGATGATGCACACTTTAATAAAGTAAGAATTGTTTCGGCAGATAGTAAATATCCTTTTGGAACGATTGTTAAAATAAAAGGATACAATGAAGATATTGTAGCAATTGTTTTAGACAGGGGAGCATCAATTGGGATTGGAAAAAGAATTCAATTTGACTTGTTATTTGAAACAGAAAAAGCTGCTAGTGTGATGGGTTTAAAAAACAATTTAACGTTTGAAATATTAAGAATAGGTTATTAAATCTATTTTTATTTTAAAATTAAAATGGATATTACGAATAAGTGTGATAAAATATAATTAATATGAATTGAGGTAAATATGAATTTAATTAATTATGTGGATAAATATATATTGCAATTGATTAAAACTTATTTATTTAATCCTTTTTTTGACTATATTATGCCACTTATTACTATGTTGGGGGACAATGGTTTAATTTGGATTATAATAGCTTTAGGATTGTTAATAATTAAAAAGTATCGAAAAATTGGTATAATGATTTTAGTCGCTATTACTATATCATTTATAATATGTAGTGTAATACTAAAGCCAATGTTTAATAGGTCAAGACCCAATGAACATTTAGAAAATATTGAATTATTAATTAAACCGCCAACAGATTTTTCTTTCCCATCAGGGCATACTTCTGTATCAATTGCGGGTGCTTTCGTTATTTTTTATGCTAATAAAAAAATGGGAATACTTGCATACATTTTAGCTGGTTTAATTGCTTTTTCAAGAATGTACTTATTTGTTCATTATCCTAGTGATATACTAGGAGGAATTATTATTGGAATTATTTCAGGAGTTTTAGCAATTAAAATAATTAATAGTTTAAAAAAAGGGGAAAATTATGAAAAAATATAAAGAAATAATTAAGTTAATAGGGGTAGTTTTATTAATAATATTAGGATTGTTTTTAATTTGTCAAATACCATTTATTAAAGATATTATTGATCCTAAAAATTATCCAAAAATAAAAGCATATATTATGTCTTTTGGCGTATTTTCCTATTTAGTGGCATTTTTGATACAGGCTTTGCAAATAATTACTTTTATATTTCCCGCCCCGGTTGTGTGGATTCCCATTGCCATGGTGTTTGGCAATTTTACAGGGATTATTATTTGTACGTTAAGCGTAGTTATTTGTAATTTATTCTTGTTTTTATTAATGCGCAAAACTAATTTTAAATTTAAAATTAAAGCATTTGAAGATTCAAAAATGCTTTCTAACGTTAAAGACAATGCAGCTTTTATTATGTTTTTATTTGGCTTTTCGGGATTACCTAATTTAGTTGTAACTAGTATGTATGCAAAAACTAATATATCGCTTAAAAAGTATTTAACTTTAATTACCCTAGCTGTTATTCCAGCTATTATTTCAACAACTGTTTTAACGAATCTTTTAATAGAAGGAAAATATTTGTTGTTTGGATTAGGCATTTTAATTATTATAATTTTATTATTTACGGTAAATAAAATTCAAAAAATGTCAAAACAAAAGGATTAAAATTTAAATTCTTTTTTTTATTTCAAAATAATGTTAGAATAATAATATGAAAGTATGAGGCGTTTATGAATTTAGAGTATTTAAAACAATATAAATCACTTTATGTTTTAGGACATTATAAATATGATGTAGATTCTTATATTTCTTCATATTTAATAACTAAGATACTAAACTATTTTAAAATACCTGCAACATGGGCTATTTTAGATAAAGCTTTAGATGATATAGATTCAAATATATTACTTAATGATTGTATTAAAGAAATCCCTGTTATTATAGATATTAATAAAACAGATGTTTCTTATTTTTTAGTTGATCACAATGATGTTAATCAATCAGTAAAAACAAGTGAAAATGTTGTTGGAGCATTTGACCATCATTTAAATTTAAAACAATATAATCATATTTTTATTACAAAAAGGTGTTGCTGTAGTTTGGGGGTATATGAAGAATATAAAGCTATTTATCCTTTTACAAAAGAAGATAAATATAAAGTGTTTATGGCCTTTTTATCAGATTCTTTATATACTAAAAGTTCAAGATGTACAGATAATGATATTAAACTAGCCGAAGAATTAGGATTTTCTCAAGACTATGAATCTTTATTTAATAAATATTTTATTTTTACTGATTTAACAAAAGGAATAAAACCAGTCTTTAACGAAGGCTATAAAGAATATACAGTTAATGGTTTAACATTTGCTAGTAATTATATTAAAGCAAATAATACTGATTTGTTAATAGATTTTAAGGAAGAAGTCAAGCGTACTCAAAACAACTTTTTAGGAATATGGGTTAATATGTCAAATAATACTACCATTGCTTATTTTAAAGTAAATAGTCATATAAAAGAGTTTAATTATAATTTTATTGCTAGTAGAGGATTGACAATTATTAATGATATATTAAAATATTTAGGAGAAAACTAATGGCCAAAAGGAAAAAAACAAAAATTAAATTAAAACCTATATTATTATTAAGTATAATTATAATTTTAATAATTGTTTTAGTGTTTATGAATAATAATAAGTTAAGTTTAATTGGTTTAAAAACTGCTACTATTAATATGGGTGAAGAATATATTGAAGAAGGTATTAATTATCAGAAAAAAGAAGTAACCAAAAAAGTAAAAGTTAATAGTAAAGTCAATAATAAATTACCAGGTGTATATAAAATAGAATATACTTATAAATTTAAAAATAAAGTTTATAAAATAACGAGAAAAATAATAGTTAAGGATATGATAATTCCTACAATTAGTTTAAAAGATGGTAGTGAAATAATGTTTTTAAAAGGTTCTACTTATAAAGATCCAGGATATTTAGCTATTGACAATTTAGATGGAGATTTAACAAAATCTGTAAAAGTAAGTGGTAGTGTAGATACTTCAGTACTTGGAGAATACACTATAACATATAAAGTAACAGATAAAGCCAAAAACACGGCCATAAAAAAAAGAAAAATAATAGTAAGTGATAAATCTCCTTTAACAATGAATTTAAAAGAATTTGATTTGTCACTATGGTATCAAGATAGTCAATTGAAAGAAAAAGTATCAACAAAAGATTATTTAGATAGTATTGCCTATATGGGTGATTCAATGGTGCTGTATTATGACATTAATAAAATATTAACTCAAAAACAATTGTGGTATAATAATGGTATTGATCCTAAAACAGCACAGACAAAAACAGTTTTTCATTATTATAAAGATACTAATAAAACTTTTTTAGAAGTATATAAAGAAGAAAAACCAGAAATAACAGTAATTACTTTAGGAACTAATAGTGTTGCTTTTATGCTTAAAGATGATTTTATCAATTATTATGAAAAATTAATACTAGGGATAAAAAAAGAAAGCCCTAAAACAAAAATAATAGTGCAATCTATTCCCCCTGTTGATAAAAGGTGGGATGAAAAAGCTAATAGTGCATCGACTATTAATAATGATAAAATAAATAAGTTTAATTATTATTTACTTGTAATGTGTAATAAGTTAGACATTAAATTTTTAAATAGTGCGAAAGAAATGAAAGATGAATATGGACAATGTAAAGTTGGATATTGTATTGATAAAGATGGTATTCACCCTACTAAAATAGGTCACAATAAATTGTATGATTATCTTAAAAATCATGCATATTAGAAGGAGAAAGAAATGAAGAAAATTATATTATTATTAATGAGTATATTACTTATTACTGGATGTGGGGCTAAAACTCTTTTAACATTGGATTTAGATAAGGCTAAAAAAGATATCGAAGAATTAAAAATAAAGGATGATTATTTATATTCAAAATTAGATTATGTAACTAGTGATGAAATAAAAGATACTTATCAATTTGAAACAAAATATTTTGATGAGTTTGTAATTGCTATGCCAAAAATTAAAATAAATGCGAATATGTACATGATATTGAAAGTTAAGAAAGGCAAAATGACAGAAGCTAAAAACGAGTTAGCGCATTTTGATGAGAAATATATTGAACAATGGAAATTATATTTACCAGATCAAGCAAAATTAGTTGAAAATAAATTAGAAACACAAAAAGACGATTATTTAATATATATCGTTTCAAGTGATAATAATAAAGTCCTTAAAGCAATATTAAATAGTAAATAACAAAGGGGATAAGTAGTATGGAAAATCATGCCGTTAAAAAAAGTAACTCTTTAATAACTGGAATAATATTATTAATTACAGGTTTAATAGTGTTAAATTTTAAAGAACAAGTTATTGTTATGCTTTTCTTTATTCCTTTAATTATAATTATAAGTGGATTGTATACACTTATAAAGACAATTGGTTTAAAACTATTAAATAAAACATCACACGTTAACATCTTGTGGGCAATTATTAACATTGTTATTGGTTTTTTAACTTTAACTTTTAAAAAGACTAGTTTGTCTATTGTAATTATAATATTTGGATTATATATATTATTAAATGCGGCAATAAAATTTATTAATTTTGTAATTATGCTTGAAACTAATGAAAAAGGTAAGTTAACACAATTAATTAGTTTTATCTTTTATTTAGTATTTGGATTTATTATTATTTTTTCACCTTTAGAACAGACAAACCATTTATTAAATGTAATTGGGATATATTCTATCTCATTAGGGATAACTTTTATTAGTGATTTTATAACAGAAATAATTCCTTTTAGAATTAAAGATAAAATTAAAAGAAGAGTTAGAATTACTTTACCTGTTTTATTAGTGGCCTTAATACCTAGTCAAGTCTTAAAGGAAATAAATAAATATTTTGAAACTAATGAAATAAATGATAGTGAATTAGCAGTTGGAAATGATGAACCAAATTTTGAAATATTTGTTCATGTTAGAACAAAGGGATTTGGTATTTTTGGACACGTGGATATATTTTTTGATAATGAGATAATATCTTATGGAAATTATGATATTAGCCATTTAACATTTTTTGAAACCTTAGGTGATGGAGTGTTGTTTACAACAAAAAACAAAGATAAATATATTAAATTTTGCAATGATTATACCCAGAAAACTATTTTTGGATATGGGCTTAAATTAAATGACTTACAGTTAGTTGAAGTAAGAAATAAGATAAAAGAAATAAAAAAGAATACTTATAAATGGGATATTAAAACAACGAATATAAATGACCCTAGTAATTATGCTTATAAATTGTATCAAGATGTTAAACCAACTTTTTATAAGTTTAAAAAGGGAAAATTTAAGAAATACTTTATTTTCTTTACTAATTGTGTGTTGTTAGCTGATCAAATAATTGGTGCGACAGGGACAGATATATTAAAAGTAAATGGTGTGATTACTCCAGGGACTTATTATGATTATTTGGAAAAATTATTTAATAAGAAAGATAGTATAGTTGTTAAAAGAACTATTTATATGCCCAAATAAGTATAATTTTAAAGAATATTTGGGAGTGGTAAAGAAATTGAACAAGGAATTAAATTGGAAAACAAAATAAAGCTTTGACAATGTTAAAAGATAATATAGATGTAAATTCAATTTCTTA
>JAVWBB010000034.1:0-11549 GCA_036649735.1 Bacilli bacterium | reverse complement strand
CGCCGGTTCTATTAAGCTCAACTGGTTTAATAGAATCTACCAAAACCCCCTGAAGGAGCTCATAAATGGGCTCCATTTTTTTATGCCCTTATTTTATAAGGATTAAATAAAATTATGTTTTTATAATTAGGAAAAAAGGTTGCAATTTAATAGAAAATTAATTAAATAGTATTTTTTTCCATAAAATACTGACAAATAAATAGTTATTATGATAATATTGTGTTAGAAAAGGGTAGGATAATGATATAATTAACTAATTATACATTTACTTTTCTAATATACAGATAGGAGGGTTTTATATGAAATTTGGTGTAAGAAAAATCAAAGTTACAAAATTTGCATGCCATGTAGATCAAAACTGTTAATTTTATATTTTGAAGTTGTAGAGTCCAATCTTTTTGGGCTCTATATTTATATTATAGGGGGTATTTTTATGTTAATAATAAATAAAACTAAGCCATTTTATATAGACAAAACTAATAGAGTAATTAGAATGGGAAATTTTACTGATACCGGTAAAGAAATATATTATGATGACGAAAGTTTATTAAGTATTTTTAAAAATTTAAGTGAACCAATTTCTAGAAATGAATTAATAAAAACGGTTAAAAATGATACAAATGTTGATAATATCGAAATAGAGAATGCAATTGATTATTTGATAAGTGAATCGTTTATCATAAATAACGATGATTATATAAAGACATTAAAAAATGAAGATTATAATAGGCAAAATTTATTTTTTAATATGTTTACAAATACTTTTATAGATTATGAAAAAAAATTTAAAAATAAAAAGGTTTTAATTTTAGGATTAGGCGGAATTGGATCAAATACAGCATTATTATTATCAAGAGCGGGATTTGATAACTTTGTTTTTGTAGATTGCGATAATGTAGAAGAGTCTAATTTAATAAGACAATTATCATATAATGAAAATGATGTAGGAAATTTAAAAACTGAGTCTTTATATAAAAAAATAAAAAATAATAAAAATAACATTATTATATATAATAAAAAAATTTTGTGCAAAGATGATATTTCTAATGAAATAAAATATTGTGATTTTGTGCTTTGTACATTAGATAAACCGAAAAGAAAAATCCGAAGGATTATCAATGAATTATGTATAGAATATGAAAAACCTGTTCTTTTTTGTGGGTTTTCTGAACATGTTGGAATGATAGGACCTTTTATTATTCCTAATATAACTCCATGTCTTTTATGTACAGAAAAAGATATGAATGAAGAACCGATTAACAATGTTGATATTACACCTTCTTATGGACCTTTATGTGCTATAATATCAAGTATAGCATCAAATGAAATAATTAAATATTACTCTAATTATTCATTAGATAATTTGTTGGGTAAAACATTAATGTTTAATTGTTCTACATATGAAACAAAAATAATAAAATGGAAAAAAAATAAAAAATGTAAAGAGTGTGGAAATAATGAATATAAATAATTTAACTATTTCAATAGACAATATTGATTTACTAGAAGATATTAGTTTTAATATTTCTGAAAAGAATAAAATTGGATTGGTAGGACCTAATGGTTGTGGTAAATCAACTTTGTTAAAAACAATAAATGGTTTAATAAGTCCAACAAAAGGAAATATAAATTTTAATGGCAAAACTTTTGGTTATTTAAAACAAGAAATTAATCATAATGATGATAATCATAAAATAATAGACTATATAAAAAAAGAAGTAGGTATATTAGAAATAGAAAAAAAATTACATAGTCTAGAAAATAATTTGAATGAAAATAATATGGATGAATATGGAGAAGTGTTAAATTCCTATATATTATTAGATGGCTATAATTTTGATGATAATTTAAAATATATTTTATCAGGATTAAAATTAAATCATAGTCTAAATGATTCTATTAAAATATTGTCTGGTGGAGAAAAAATAAAGATATTGCTTGCATTATTATTAGTTCAAAATACAGATTATTTATTTCTTGACGAACCTACAAATAATTTAGATATCGAATCACTTAAATGGTTAGAAAATTATTTAATCTCTTCAAATAAAGCAATGATGATAATTTCACATGATGAGGCATTTCTAAATAATGTTGTTAATTGTATTTATGAAATAAGAAACAAAAAAATTAAAGAATATAAAATGAGTTATGAACAATATTTAATAGAAAAAGATAATGAGTATAATAGAAATTACATAGAATATGTAAAAGCAAATGAAGAAAAAAGTAAACTTAAAAAGCAATTACAAAAATCAAAAGAATGGGCAAATAAAGGAAATAATAAAAAAGCGCATAATGATAATGATAAAATAGCTAATAATTTTGCTAAAGAAAGAACAAATAATTCTAATATTTCCAAAATAGCAAAAACATTAGAAAAAATAGAAATACCAAACTTTGAAGAAAAGAAACCACTTAATTTCTTCTTTAACTTTGATGATAATAAAGGAAATAAAGATATCATTTTAGATGAATTAATTTGCGGATATAATAATTTTCAAACTTCTAAAATAAACTTATTAATTCCTTTTGGAAATAAAATTATGATATTTGGAGGGAATGGTTCAGGAAAAACAACTTTGCTTAAAACATTATTAGGACTAATTAAACCATTAAATGGTAAAATTACAATAGGCAATGAATGTAAAATAGGGTATATTTCTCAAGATACACTACTTGAAAATAATGAAGATAGTATTTTTGATTACTTAACAAAAAATTTAGAACAATTTGATACTTCATATATATTTACTTTATTAGATAAATTTGATATAGATTATAATGATAAAAATAAAAAATATAAAACTTTATCCCCTGGTCAAAGAACCAGAATAAATTTAGTTAAACTTGCATTAGACAAAATAAATATATTAATCTTAGATGAAGTAACTAATCATCTTGATAAGGAAGCACTTGACTTAATTTATGAATTAGTAAAATGTTATAATGGAACTATAATTAGTATATCTCATAATAGAAAGTATAATGAAATATTAGATCCAAATATCTCTATAAATATTGAAAATGGTAACATTGAATATTTAAAAACTTTAAATAAAAAATCTAAATAATATTTGAAATTATAGACTCATATTATTAATTTGTTTTAATTGTTTAATATATATTTTTATAAATATAAAAGAAAAAATTAACTATTAAAAGTTAATCTTTTTTATTAGTCTAAGTTATTTATAATATTTACTATATTATCTAATGAATTCTTATACAAATGTGAGTAAGTGTTCAGCGTTTCATCAATCTTTGTGTGACCTAAATATCTAGCAACTTATGTTATACTAGCATTATTATTAATAAGTAGGGAAGCACAACTATGTCTAAAATCATGAATTCTAATTTTCTTTAGATTAGCAAGATTTGCTAATCTTTTATTTTCTCTATATATTCTTTCATTACTTATAGGTTCAGTAAATCCAAACACATAGAAATCTTCTGTAAAATCATATAGTTCCATACATTCTTTTTTATAATTTTTCAAATCATTTATTAAATGTTTAGGAATAGGAACATTTCTAATACTACTTTTAGTTTTAGGAGAAGTAACTAGGAATTTAACACCTTTAACATGATTAGAAACTACATTTTGTTTTACCATTAATATACTATCTTCTAGATTAATGTTTTTCATATTAATCCTCTTAGTTCTCCTTTTCTTAGACCACAGAAATAAAATGTTTTAAAGATACAAGTAAATTTTAATGAATCTTCATTTTCTATATATCTTTTAAATTCTTCATATGTATAAAATTGCATTTCTTGTTTTATTTCGTTTGGATCAGTAAAGTTAGTCATTTTATTATATAGTTTAGTAAAGTTAAGGTTATACCATTTAGTGCCATAATTAAGTATTGCTTTTAATAATTTAAATATCATATTCCTATAAGAATTTGATATGCTTAATTTATATAATTCTTTCTTACATTCTTCAAAATGAATAATATTTAAATCACTTACTTTTATATTACCTAATATTTCTAAATATTTAATTCTATCTAAGTATGTTTTCATAGTAGTTAGTTTAACTTTATTTTGTTGATATTCATAATAATGTTGATACAACTCTCTAAATGTCATATTTTTATTTATATGATTAAAATCAAGTGAATGAAGAAACAATCTTTCAGCTTCAAGTGTTTCTTTTTTTGTTGCATATTTTTTTGATTTATATGCTTTTTTAATTCCAGATAAATCATTATATCTAACAAAGAAAATCCATATATTTCCGTTTTTTAATGGTTTATCTGCTTTATATACTGCCATATATTACATTCCTTTCTATAATTGTATTTCATCATTATTTTTAAATAATTTACTAAATTGATTTTGTGCATCTTTTTCTTTATTGTTTATATCTTTGGCTAATTTCATATATTCACCAATCGACTTTTTAGCTGCTATTCTTAGAGTAGTAGTTAATGCTTTAGCAACTGTATTAAAAGCTGATTCTAGATAGTTATATTCAAATTCATAATCTTTAATTTGTTTATCTTTAAAGTTGTTGTCTCTCTTTGCTTCAATAAGTTCTATATCATATTTATAATTTGTATTTTCTTCTTCTAATTTTTTATTAATTCTTTCTTTTTCATCAATACTATATTTTTGAAAATGATTTAAATTTTCTAAGTCTTTTGTATATTTAATTAGATTATCTACATCTTTAGTATTATAAATATTTAATGTTTTTCTTACATCTAATATACATGATTTTTGCTCTTTTAACCCGTTTTCTAGAGTAGTTGTAACTTCATTCAATTCTTCTTTTGATTCTTCTATATAGGTCTTAAATTAGATAATTCAGCTTTTGACTCTTTAATATTATAATCTAGTTTATCTTGATGAACTTTATTAGTTCCAATTTTACCTCTATCAAGTCTATATCCTTTTTTAGTAATATAATCATTAAATGAATCTTGTAATTTAGTATAGGATTCTTTACCACCTAAATCCTTCCAAAATTGATCATTATTAAGAAATTTACCTTTAACATTTTCATATAAGATTTTACCATTATTATCTCTTTTTAATTTAGGTATTAGTTTTTCACTACCATCTTTTGCTTTAGCTAATTCCTTTATAACATTACCATTTAAATCTTTCTCATATCCTTTTCTTTTTACTTCATTTACAGCAGGAAGAAAATAAGCCTGTAGGTGAGGAGTATCCTCATCATAATGTACTTGAGCCATTACTATATTTTCTTCTCCAATTTTATCTTTTGAAAAATCATAACATAATCAAAATACTTTTTAACATCATAGGGGATATCATTTTCTTTTTTTATATCTGGACATAATATAGGTTTTCCTTTATTTTGACCTGATTGATAATATCTTCCGGTTTCTTTAAATTCCATACCTAAGGTTCTAAAGAACTCTGGACCACTTGTTATAGTAACTCCATTTAGCATATTTGTTTTAGTCTTTTTTAAATATTCTATATCATTAGATTCTAACTTTTGTTTTACTTCTTGATATAGATTATAACTATTTATATCTTTACAATGAACATTAAATTTAGTTCTTTCTTTATCATAATTACCAGTACCTTGACGGTTTGTCATTTCATTACCTATATTATATAAATCTTTACTTTTATAATTAGTTACAAATCTTAATACTTGTTTTCCATCATACATATATCTACCTCCTTTAGGAAAAAGTCATTTTATGACTTATCTCACTAGGGCATAGCCCAAAAGTGAGTTGGAATAAATTCCAATTAAGTATTATCATCAATTACAGACATAGGATCAATAAATGTTGCTTCATAGTATCTAGCATTTCCTGTTCGTTTCTCAATAACATTTAATCCTTCATTTTTTAACTTTTCTAAATTTCTTTTTAATAACATTCCAAACTTAGTAGGAGTAACTTGAAGTGCTAAAATTGCAACCATCTCTGCCGATGTAAACTTAATTTGTTTATTCTTTATAACATACCTTAAGAATGAAGAAATATTAAAATCTAATTCAGAATTATCATCTTTAGCAATTTCAAATGATAAGTTTTTATTTAATTTTAAGTTAAGATTAATACTATCAAAATCTCTACTACTTGTTGAAAAAGTATAATTTTGAAATCCATTATCTTTTAAATGAAATGTTCCATCAACACATCCTTCAATAGCAGTACTACCAAGTGAATTACCAGATTTATTAGTATGATGAATTAATAGAAATGTTAAGTTATATCTTTTAATTAATTCTCTATATCTAGAAAATACTACTTCAGTCATACTTTTATAATCATTAATGTCATAATATGCACCATAATCTATACCACACATCATATCTACAATTACAAACTTTCCATGAATATCCTCAGCAAATTCTTTGATATCTATTAGTAAATCATCTCTTAAACTTAATGAATTATTATTATCTTTCTCAACAAAGAATAGGGAATTACCAAAATCATATTTAGCAATTTCTATTCGCTCATTTAATTGGCTTTCAGACAGTTCTGTACTTATATAAAGAACAGGTGAAGTATTTGTATCAAATCCTAGAAATTGCTTATCACTGACAAGTGAATGGGCTATTTGAAGTGCTAATAGAGATTTACCAACTTTAGGTCTTGCTACTAAACAATAAAGTCCATTAGATTTCATTATTCCATCTATAATATTATTCTTTATTTGTATATTATTTTTACTATTAATAACTTTCATTTAATACTCCTGTTTAGACATTTTTTGTAAATAAGTAATGTTTATTTTTAATCTACTAACAACCTCACACATAGGTAGTAGATTCTTAGGTAGAACATATCCATCATATTCTAATTCTTTTTTAAATTCAGATCTTAATTTGAGTGCTTTATTTTTTCCTATCTGTGCTAATGTCATTAAATCCTCTAAATTGCACCATTGTTTTGAAATTATATTTAATGTATCTTTTGCTTTCATATACCATCCTCCTTTAACATTTAAATATACTAATAACTTTTAATAGGCTCAATATTGCAAATAATTGCATATTATTTTAGAACTTAGTAGGTTCAATATTGCAATATATTTACCTTAAAAAAAGTTCTTACATATATAATAACACGACAGGTTCAAAAATGCAATACCATAATAATTAGAAATAATCAAATTTAAAATAGTTTGTAAATTTTAAAATAAATATGGTTCAAATAAGCAATTATATGATATAATTAATCTAGCATGAGAGGTGAGTCAAATGGAAGAAAAAAATTTTGACAAGAATTTAGGTGTGAATGCTAGAAGGTTAAGAGAAGCAGCAGGATTTTCACAAGAAACACTTGCTTCATATTTAGGTTTAAGTAGATCTACTTATAAACAATATGAAAATAGTAAGAGAAGATTTCCAGCTTATTTAGTGTTAATGCTTACGGAGTTTTATGGTGTAAGACATCCTATGGATTTCTTCGAAGATGATATATTAAAATCTAGTAAGTATTTAGCAGAAAAGATGGAAATTATAAGAAAGTTAGATATAGATGAATTTGAGAAAACTGTTGTTAAGTTTTCGGAAGATCAAATTTTAAATGAAGAAAAGAAAACTAATTATAATATTAAACATAATATTAAAAAATATAGAATTAGTAACAATAAGAATCAACAACAAGTAGCTGATAGACTTGGAGTCAATTTATCTACATATTCTAGATATGAATCTGGAGATGTAATTATTGATAATAATAAATTAGGAATTCTATCAAATTGGTATAATGTACCAATAACTGATTTCTATAAGGATATAGATTAATGACACTATGACACTTGATTTGGGTGTGGGGTACACACTTTTATAGTGTCATAGTGTCATAATTTACCAAATAAACAGATTTAAGTGTTATTTTTTTTACATATATGATATAACATCCTCAAAAAAAGGAGTGTGTGTTTTTTGAATAAGGAATTAAGACTAGTTATAACAAGAAAATGCAATTTTGATTGTTATTTTTGCCATGGTGAAGGTGTTGAAAGAGGATGTAAAGAATTATTGGATGCAAATGATTATGAATTTTTATTGTCCTATTGCAAAAATAAGTATGGATGGAATACTGTCACCTTAACTGGTGGCGAACCTTTTATGCGAAAAGATGTTAGTGATATAATTAGTAAGGCTAACGATTTAGGAATAAAAACAACTGTTGTTTCAAATGGAGAATTAATAAATAGATTTTATGATAGTTTTCAAAAAATTGATAGATTAAATGTTTCCATTCATAGTTTTGATGAAAAAATTTATTCATCTATTGTTTCAAGAAATAATAAATTAAATGTGGTTATGAATAATCTTGCACAACTAAGAAATTTAAATAATACTATTGATATTAGAATTAATACAACAATAGTAAAAAATCAAAATGATTCAGATGATGATTTTAAAAAATTAATAGACTTTGCTGAAAATATAAATGGTAGTATTAAAATTATAGAACTATTCAGTGAAGATAAAAATTTAATTGTACCATTATTTGAAATTAAAAACAAATTATTAAATTTAGATTTCAAAATTCTTGAAGAGTATAATCATAAAACAGTATTATTCAATGGAAAAACAAAAATAGTATTGTCAAAGATATTCTGTTCTGCAGCAAATAATAGATTTGAATCTCAAAAGTATTGTAATGAGTTTAATGATTTCTTTGTTTCACCAGATGGAATTATAAAATTATGTAGATACTTGAGTGAGGAAATTTCAATTTTAGATGAAATTAAAAATAGAGATATTGAAGGTTTGAATTATAAAATGGAACTTGCAAACAAACTTCTTGGCTTACATTGTCCTTTGAAGAAAAAGGATGAAAGGTTAGCAATTAATGGAGGAACTCCAATAATGAGCCAAATAGAAGGTAAATTTATTCACCCTGTTATCACTAAAAAGATAGAAAATGCAGTTGTTGAACAATTATATGATACAATTTCAATTTATGATAATAGTAATATCTTTTTAAAATTTGAAAAAGAATTTTCAAATTATCATAATAAAAAATATGGTATTGTAACTTCATCTGGTACTAGCGCTTTACATTCAATGTTTGATGCAATAAATCTCAAAGAAAATGATGAAATTATTTGCCCAATATATACATTTTTTGCAACAGTGTCTCCAATTTTTCAAACAGGTGCAAAACCAGTCTTTGTTGATTGCGACGATACAGGTAATATAGATTATAAAAAAATTGAAGAAAAAATAACAAAAAATACTAAAGCAATTATTGTTACACATATGTGGGGTTACCCATGTAAAATGGATGAAATTAGAAAAATAGCTGATAAATATAATATATATTTATTAGAAGACTGTTCTCATGCTCATGGTGGAAGTTATAAAGGTAAAAAACTTGGAGAATGGGGAGATGCTGCAGCTTTTAGTCTTCAAGGAAATAAAATTATTACTGGTGGCGAAGGTGGAATAGTTATAACTAATAATAAATATATTTATAAAAATTGTGTTATGTTAGGACATTATAATAAAAGATGCAAACAAGAAATTTCTAAAGATAGTACAGATTATAAATATGCTGTTACAGGAAAAGGGTTAAAATTAAGAGCTCATCCCATAGCAATTAGAATTGCATATGAAATGTTTAAGGATTTAAATAATATAAATGCTATTAAACAAAAAATGGTTATGATTGTTAAAAAAACTATTGATGAAATAGATGGATTAGAATTAAATATACCATATGACGGTTCTATTAACAGTTACTATTCTTTAATCATTAAATATGACCCAAATAAATTTAAATGCAAAAATATTGAAGAATACATAAAAGCTTTGAATGCAGAAGGTGGAGTTGAATTTGATAAGCCTGGTTCAACTTGTCCACTTAATCGACTAGAACTTTTTAAAAATCCCACATATTTGTATCCAAATTATAAAAAATTATTTAAAGAAGATGAATTATTTGAAAATGCAGATAATTTTTACGAAAACTCATTTAAAATGCCAGTTTGGTATAATAATGAAGATGTTGAAATAATTATAAAATATTGTGATATTTTAAAAAAAGTTTCAAACTACTATAGAAAAGAGGAATTATAATGAAATTTTACGATTTATTAATTGAAAAAGGAAAAGAAGAAGGAATTATAAAAAATGTTGTTGGAGGAATAGTATTAAATTCTAAAAATGAAATTTTAATAATGACAAGAAAATCTGATGACTTTATGGGTGGAATAGATGAACTACCTAGTGGAAACATGGATCCAGGAGAGAATATTTATGAATCACTAACAAGAGAAGTTAAGGAAGAAACTAATCTTGATGTATCTAAAATTGTTAGTTATATAAATAGTTTTGATTATTTATCAGGAAGTGGGAAAAAAGCTAGACAATATAATTTTGTTGTAAAAGTTGATAATACTGATAATATTATTCTGACAGAACATGATTGTTATAAATGGTTATCTATAGAAGAAGCAAGAAATAATAATAAAATTACTGACGAAGTTAAATTTTGTTTAGAAATATATTATTTCAATTGCTTACAAGGAAACATTTAATATGATTCAACATTTTTGTGCAACTGCTTGCATTATAGATAAAGAAAATAAAAAAATACTATTTATACATCATAAAAAAATAAACAAATGGCTATTTGTAGGTGGACATATTGAAGAAAATGAAGATCCAGAAACTGCTGTAATTAGAGAAGTAAAGGAAGAAACTAATCTAGATATAAAATTATTAGGTAAAAGATATCCTAGAGAGGAAGATTTTATTAAACCTTTTGCAATGCAAAGAAATGTAGTAAAAGAAAATCATATTCATATAGATATATTTTATATTGCTGTTGCCGATGACATATCAAAAATAAAAGCTAAAGAGGATGAGGTTTTAAATTATAAATGGTTTTCAATTGATGAAATAGAAAACAATGATTTTGATACTTTTCCAGAAAAAAAACAAATGGCAATTGATATATTAAATCAAATTGATAATTTATAAAAAAGGTTGCAATTAGGTTGCAAAAATTTAAAACTACATAAAATAATTTAATCAATTTTAAATTTATTTAATTAAAAATACTTTAAAATAAACAAAAAAGGGTGGTATTAAACTAGAATAATTCATATCTCTAGTGCCCCCTGAAGATAGGCAGAGATGCCTATCACTTTTTTTTGCCCTTATTTTATAAGGGTTAATTAGAATTAGTTTTTTCGCAGCCTTTAAGTAGTTTACATACTAAAAATGAATAAAAAAGTATTATTTACCTTTGCTACTAAAGAGAGGCAATTTAAAAGTGATTTTCTGTGTTATAATTTAATTGGTGATAATATGATAAACGGACCAATATTCAATAACATAAAAACTAAGGAAGCATTTAGAAGCAGTCTTGGCATTGAAGAAACAATAAATACAATGCAGGCAAATCTTTGCCAAGCAATAAATAATAATACTCCATATGCTTATTATTTTGCTTTCATTTTATGGTGCTTTTATGATTATGAAAAAGTTACAAAAAATGAAAGTTATAGTATAAAGGGAGCATATGAATATTTAAAGAAACAAAACTTTTTCTTTTCACTTGCTCATATTTTAGAAAACA
>JAVWBB010000033.1:0-12438 GCA_036649735.1 Bacilli bacterium | reverse complement strand
AAAAAGTTGTAATTGTTGAATTATTAAACAAAAAACGTGTAGATGTTGTATAACTTTGCACGCTACCAATTAAGCAAGGAGGAAATTAAATGATACCTAAAGTAATGTTTACCCCAGTTAGTTTACAAGACAATATAGATGTTGTTAATTTGGCTTTAAACAATAAAGATAGTAATTTTGATTTTAAAAATCAAACATATAAGTTATTTCCAGAATTATCAACTAATAATATAGAGATTGTCATAAAAAAACATCTTTTAGATTCTAATAAAAAAATTAACGAAGCTATCGTTCGATATCAAAAAGTATGGGATACATATAATGATAATTTTATGGAAGAGTTATCAAAGACTTTAAATATTAATTGGCCTGATAAATGTAAGAATATTAAAGGTTTTATTGGAGTTGTGCCTATTTGTCCTAGAGACATAGAAAATGCTACTTTTACTTTACCGTATTGGCTTGATAATGAAACTGTGTTAGATGCGGTTGCTCATGAATGCTGTCATTTCTTGTATTTTGAAAAATGGAAACAATTATTTCCAGATTTTGATGAAAACTCTTTTAATACGCCACATTTAATTTGGAAATTAAGTGAAATGGTAATTGATTTTATTTTAAACAAAGAAAATATTCAACAATATTTGAGACACAATTTTAAATCGTATTATTATTTTTATGAGAAGAATAAAGAAGAAATGGGAACTATAAAAGAACTATATGAAAAGAACAGTATTGAAGATGCTATTAGATTATCTTACAGTTATCTGCTTGAAAGAGAAGCTACACTTGATTTAAAAAAACTAATAGATGAGTATAAAAACCAAGATTTAATAAATCCTAAATATTTTTTCCATGGAAGTCCTAAACTGTTGGATATAGTTAAAAAAAATAATTCTCATGATTCAAACGGAAATGAAGTTAATATTGATAATGCGGTATTTGCAACACCATCTTTTTTAATAGCCACTGCGTATGCTTTTAAAGATACAATTAAAGATAATAGCATAAAAAGTGGATTACATTATAACTTCAATATTTCTCAAAGTGAAAAAATTCCAATTATGACTATGGAAAATGTCGATTTAGTTGATGATATAAAAGGGTATATTTATGTCTTTGCTAATGACGGTACATTTAAAAACGAACCAAGTGGATCACTGCAATTTAAACAATTTGAAGATGCAAAACCAATAGGGGTTTTAAAAATAAAATATTCTGATTATAAAGATAACTACGAGATTATTGAACCAATCACTAGAAAAATGTAAAAATTATTTACCCATTTTGTTATAGCTGATTTAATTAAAACATTTATTAATATTTTTACATACGTGTGGAGTGTCATCATTGGCGTTTTTATTCTAACTTTTGTGAGAATATAAAAAATATACTTTTACGATGCAAAATATGTTAGAAAACTGTAAAAATGTGAAGCGTTACAATTTTACTAAAATGTACCATTTAAAATAAGGGAATTATCAATAGAGTATATTACTGAAACTGGCAAATACTTTAATATAGTGGGCGCTATGCTTATTACAATGAGTTTTACATTCAAAAACAAAATTTGTGATTACAAAAGATATTTGTAGTACATTAAATAGTCTTTCATTTTAGAACGGTTTACGTAATCAAATAAGAAAATACTATGATAAAATTCAAGTTTATTATCTATATTATTTTTTTATTGCCCATCGCAATTTTGCTGAATGAGAACGAGGATTCTTATTATATTCTTCAATTGATGGGCGAATTATTTCATTAGATATTTCTTTATATGTACCATCTTTATATAATTGCTTAAATGATTTTTTTACAAGTCTGTCTTCTCCTGAATGAAATGTTAAAATAGCAACGCGTCCATTTTCTTTAAGTACCTTTGGTAATTTTTCTAAAAATTCATATAAAACTTCAAATTCATTATTAATATCAATTCTTAAAGCTTGAAAAGTTCTTTGACAAGACTTTTTTATTTCTTCTTTTTTTTCTTTAGTATTTATAAAATCTAGAGATTTTTCAATGATATTTCGCAGTTGACTAGTAGTTGTAATTAAACCGTTTTTATTGATGTATGAAATAATGGCCTTAGAAATAACTTCAGCATAAGGTTCATCAGCATTTTCTATTAACATTCCTTCTAATTCATCTAAAGAAATGTCTTTTAATCTGTCAGATGCACTTATACCTTCATTAGGATTTAGTCTTAAATCTAAAGGCCCATCGTTTTTATAAGAAAAGCCTCGCTCAGGGTTATCTATTTGCATAGAAGAAACTCCTAAGTCGGCAAGAATAAAATCAAATTTTCCAGTTTGAGGAATAATCTTATCAATATTAGCAAAGTTTAGGTGTATAGGTGTAAAAATATTATCATTATATCCTAAATTATTTAATCTTTCCTTAGTTTTTTCTATTTCAATGGGATCAATATCTAAAGCATATAAATGACCTTGACCTTTTAAACATTTAAGCATTTCATAACTATGACCACCATAACCTAAAGTAGCATCTAAGCCTATTTCTTTAGGCATAATTTTTAAAATATTTAATATTTCTTCTACACAAATAGGAATGTGCATTCCAGCAGGAGTAATCCCTTTTTCAATTACTTTAACAATTGTATCCACATATTTATCTGGTTCTAACTCTTTGTATTTTTCTTTAAAATTTTTAGGATAATTTCCTTTATATCTGACACGACGTTTATGACTTGTTTCTTCATTATTCATATTTTTACCTTTTACTTTCTTTGATTTTTCTGCTCTTATAATACCATATTAGTAGATTTGTAACAACGTTATATTTAATAAAAAGGATATCAAAAAAATATAATGTACTGTAAACAAACGTAAAAACATGTCAAATATAATTTTAATGGCAATTATATATGTCAAAATATTAAGAATAATGTTATGCTCAAATAAAATAAAGGAGGAAAGTAATATGATATGTTCAAAATGTAAAACAGAAAATATAGAAGGGAACAAATTTTGCACCACTTGTGGGACACCTTTAATAATTTCAACACCAAATAATCAAAATAATAACGGAGGTAATACTAGTTTATCTGATATGGCTACTGGAAATAATCAAAAATTTAAAGCATCAAAAATTTTATCATATATTGGAATTTTTTGGATAATAGGACTATTAACAAAAGACAAAGATGCCAGCTTAAAATTCCATGTTGGGCAGGGGATGATATTGTTTATTGCACAAATAGTTTTAACTATTATAGTTTCAGTTCTTAGTACTTATGTGATTTCTAAAATATTTGTTTCTAAAACGTTATTATTTGGTTATCCGACGGGAGTGTTTACAGTTAGTAGTATTGGAACAGTTCTTATTTGGATATTAGATATGTGTGAAATTGCATTTGGAATAACTTATATGATAATTGGTATTAAAAATGCTACTAAAGATATAGATAAAGAATTACCAATTATCGGGAAATTTGCTTTTTACGAGTAAAATAAAGTTAAGTTTTGCGGAAAATGTGAAATTATTATTTCAATTATAAAGAAAAAAAGAAATATTATTCTTTCATTTTAAAATTAAAAGAACAGTAACAATGAAAATACACATGTTTTAGTAAATAGTAATTATTAGACAACTAAATAGTGGACTTAAAAAATGCATTGAATATCTAAATAATAAATGCTATAATACTAACTAAAGACAAGGATTTAGAAAATAGTAATAAATTAATTTAATTATAGAAAGTTAAACATTGATGCAAGTTTAATATTAAATATTTATGAATTCACTCTAATAGTTTTTAGTTTTACTAAACGAATAATACACGTTATGTATATGAGATATTAATAATATATTAATATGAATTAAGGTGGTACCACGAATATTTCGTCCTTTGGATGAAATGTTTTTTTATGGGAGGAAATAATGAAAGAAGATTTATTAAAAGTTAAATTAGCATTTGATAACGAAATAGAAAATGTTAATGATGTAAAAGAATTAGGGGAATTAAGAATTAAATATCTTGGTAAAAAAGGCTTAATTACAGATATTTTAAAGAAAATGAGTGAACTTAATATAGAAGAAAAGAAATCCTTTGGAGCTTCTTTAAATATAGTTAAAGAAGAAATAACGAAGAAGATAGATGAAAACTTTACAAAACTAAATAGTTTAGGATTAAATGAAAAATTAGAAAGTGAAAGAATTGATATTTCTCTACCTTCTATTTCTTTAAAAGTGGGAAGTGTTCATCCTCTAACTAAAGTTACAAATACTATTTTAGATTTATTTATATCACTAGGATATGATGTTGTAAGTGGTCCAGAGGTTGAAACAGATTTATATAATTTTGAAATGTTAAATTTACCATTATCTCATCCGGCAAGGGATGCTCAAGATAGTTTTTATATAACTGATGAGACATTACTTCGCACGCAAACTTCACCTGTTCAAATACGTTCAATGTTAAAAAATGTCAATAAAGATGCAATTAGAATCATTTGTCCAGGAAAGGTTTATCGTAGGGATAATGATGATGCCACTCATTCTCATCAATTTATGCAAATAGAAGGTTTAGTAGTTGATAAAGATGTTTCTTTAGCTAATTTAAAAGGAACACTAGAAGTATTGGCTAAAACTTTATTTGGAAGTGATAGAATTATTCGCTTTAGACCTAGTTTCTTTCCTTTTACAGAACCATCAGTAGAAGTAGATGTATCATGCTTTAAATGTGGGGGAGAAGGTTGCAATGTATGTAAAAAAACTGGATGGATTGAAATATTAGGAGCGGGAATGGTTCATCCCAATGTCTTAAAAGGATGTGGTTATGACACAAATATTTATAGAGGATTTGCCTTTGGAATTGGTATTGAACGCATTGCTATGCTTAAATATGGTATTAATGATATAAGAGATTTATATACTAATGATTTAAGATTTTTAAATAATTATAATAGAATTGATGGTGATAAATAATGAAATTAAGTAGAAAGTTTTTAAATGAAGTAATTGATATTAATGATATTGACACAAATACTTTAGCTAATGAATTAGTGCTTGTAGGTAATGAATATGAAAGTATTTATAAATTAAGTAATGCGACTAATATTATAGTTGGTAATGTTTTAGAAGCATATCCTCATCCTAACAGCGATCATTTAACAGTTTGTAAAGTAGATGTAGGAGATTATACTTTGCAAATTCTTTGTGGAGCCCCTAATGTTCGCGCTAATATAAAAGTTATGGTTGCCCTTTCAAATGCAGTATTGCCAAGTGGGATTACAATCTTAAAAAGAGAAATTAGAGGTTTAGAGTCTAATGGGATGATTTGTTCCTTAGCTGAGCTTGGTATTGAACATAAATATTTAACAGAAGAAGATAAATCGGGTATTCATATTTTACCAAATGATGCAAAAGTAGGGGAAGATGCCCTAAAATATTTACAATTAGATGATGAAGTAATTGATTTTGAATTAACCGCTAATAGAGGGGACTTAATGAGTATTTTAGGTTTTGCCTATGAAGTAGGAGCAGTATTTAATAAAAAAGTTAAGCCTTTAGAATATAAACTAAATAATGAAGTAGATGATATTAATAATTATATGAGTTTAACCGTTGATACTTCTAATTGTCCATTATATTTAGGAAGAGCTGTAAAAAACATTAAAATAGGCGAAAGTCCCATCTTTTTAAAGTCTCGTTTAATAGCTAGTGGAATTAGACCTATTAATAATGTTGTTGATATAAGTAACTACGTTATGCTTTTATTTGGAACTCCACTTCATTTTTTTGATATGGATAGATTAAATAAAAATATCCTTGTTAGAATGGCCAGTAATAATGAAGAAATAGTTACCTTAGATAAAAATAAAAGAATATTAGATAATAGTGATATAGTAATAACTAGTGATAATAAACCAATTGCCTTAGCCGGGGTTATGGGTGGTTTAGATAGCGAAATAGAAAATACAACGACTAATGTTTTTATTGAATCAGCAATATTTAATCCTGTTTCAATTAGAAAAACAGCGAAAAAGATTTTAAAGAGCGAAGCTAGCAATCGCTTTGAAAAAGGAATTGATAAATGCCGTTGTTATATGGCTATTGACTATGCTTGTTACTTATTAGAAAAATATGCAAGTGGGGAAGTTATTAAAAACACTTTAATTCACGATGCTATTTTAAATGAAGAAAAGATAATTTCTATTACTTTAAATAAAATAAGTAGTATTTTAGGTATTGATTTAGAACTTAATTACGTTGTTTCTTTATTTAATCGCTTAAATTTTACGACTAAAACAAAAGATAATACTATTTTTGTAACCGTACCAACATATCGCTTAGATATATCTATTGAAGAAGACTTAATTGAAGAAATTGGTCGCTTAAATAAGATGGATAATTTAGAATCAAAAATGCCTATTATGCCATTAAAAGCTGGAAGTTATGAAAAAGAATATTATAAAAAAAGTCAAATTAAAGCTCGTTTAACAGCACTTGGGTTATTTGAAGTAGTTACTTATACTTTAGTAGATAATGATATGGTTAATAATTTTAATAATAACAATAAAGAAATAATTAGTATTTTAGACCCTTTATCTGCAGATAAGAAATACTTAAGAACTAGCCTAATTCCATCACTTCTAAATGTTTTAAATTATAATGTAGCACATGGTATAAAAGATATTGATATATTTGAAATTAGCGACGTTTACTATGATAAAGATAAGTATACACCTTTATTAACAATCTTAACTAACGGTAATTATATGACTAATGAATTATATAAACTAAATATTAACAATAACTTTTACTTGTTAAAAGGAATTGTAGAAAATTTATTTAATTATTTAGGGCTTTCTAATCGTTATGATTTTAAAGTGACAGAAATTCCTCATTACTTTCATCCTTATTGTAGTAGCAGCATTATTTTAGATAATGAAGTAATTGGTTTTATAGGTTTAATACATCCTAATGTTTCTAAAGATAAAGTATATGGTTTAGAAATTAATTTAGATAAAATATTAAATATAGAAATAAGGGGAATTAAAAACAAAGAAGTATCTAAATACCCTAGTATTAAAAAGGATTTAGCTATTATTGTTGATAAGAATATTATGGCTAAAGATCTAATTAAAACAATTAAAAATAGTGGTAAAAAGTTATTAGAAGAAGTAAGTATATTTGACATATATGAAGGAGATAAAATAGATAATGATAAAATGTCAATAGCGTTTTCATTAAAATTCTCTGATTCTAATAAAACATTAACAGAAATTGAAGTTATGGATATTTTTAATAATATAATAAATGATTTAGTTAATAAACATCACGCTATTTTAAGAGATAAATAATGCAAAGATATTTTGCTAAAGAATTAGTCGATGATACTTTTACTTTATCTAAAGAAGATACTTATCATATTGTTACTGTTATGCGTTTAAATATTAATGATTTAGTGGAAGTAGTATATAAAGAAGAAATGTATATTAGTAAAATTATTTCTTTATGTAATTTAATTAAAGTCCAAATAGTTAATAAGGTTGTAAATAATTATTCTAAAAGACCCAATATAACCATTTGTCAAAGTTTAGTAAAAGAAGCTAAAATGGATTTAATTTTACAAAAGGCTACAGAATTAGGTGTAAGTAGTATTATTCCAATTAAAACAACTAGAGGCCTTGTGAAATTAGATGATAAAGAAGATAAAAAAATAAAACGCTGGCAAACAATTGTAAAAGAAGCAAGTGAGCAATCAAAAAGATTAGATATTCCAATTATTACTAAGACTAAAAGTCTTAAAGAAATAATTAAAGGGGATTATACATATAAAATATTATTAAGTGTCAATGAAACGTCTATCAATGTTAAAAAAGTCTTATCAAAAGTCTTAAGTAATGATACAATAATAATAGTAATTGGACCCGAAGGTGGTTTTACAAATGAAGAAGAAGAATTACTTATTAAAGGTGACTTTATATCAACTAGTTTAGGAGATTTAGTCCTTCGGACGGAAACTGCTAGTATTAGTATATTAAGCATGATAAACTATATAATGATGGAGTGATTATATGAATGAATTTTTAGAAATACTTAGTCAAAATGAGATGATTATAATATATATCCTAATATTTATTATGGGTATTTTAATGTTACTAGTTTTATTAATTGATAAAAATAAATCACATAAGCACAATATTAAAACAAATATTACAAACGATGATAATATTAATTATGTCGATGAGTCAAATAATAAAGAAGATGCTATTAATGAACTTAAAAGTATTGAAGAAGAATTAAAATATGAAAAACTTTTAGAAGAAATGAATAAAAAAGAAGAACAACAGATAAAAGATGAGAAAACAGAAGAACTTAAAAATAGTAATTTAAATAATTATGAAACAGATTTAGAAGAGAATGCTATTATTAGTTATAATGAATTAGTTAAGTTAAGTGATACTATATACGATGAAAATGAAAATAAAAGAATTGAAGATGAAGGAAATGAGCCCATTACAATTGAAGAATTAAAAAATAAATTTAATACTGCCCCAATTGTTAAAAAAGAAGTAACTTTAATGGATTTTTCGGTAGATAAAAAGTTTGTCTCAACGCCATTTATTTCACCAATATACGGTATCGAAGAATCAAAAAGAGTAAATGAAGAGATTAATGATTTAGAACAAACAGCAAATATTGAAAAATATGAAATAGAGATTAGAAAAACAAATGAATTTTTAAAAACTTTAAAGGAATTAAAAGAAAAACTAAACTTTTAGTTTTTTTATTTATATATAATACTAAAAAATATACGATTATTAAATAGACTTTAAATCACCTATTTGATACAATTAATTTATAAGATTTATAGGAGATGATTAAATTGAAATTAAATAAAAAAGGATTTACTTTAATTGAACTTTTAGGGGTAATTGTCATATTAGGAATTATTACAGGAATTGCAGTACCCGCAGTTACTCAATATTTAAGAAAAGCAAAATTAGATACGTATTTAAATTATGAAAAAAGTATGGAAAATGCGGCTGAAAATTATTTGTTAGAAAACACAAATAAAATACCTAATTATAATACTTCAGTAACAATAACAGCAAAAGAATTAATGGGAAAATACTTAGATAAATTAGTTGATCCTGAAGGTGGAAAAAAAGATGCTTGTATAGTAGGAAGTACTGTTATTGTAACAAGAAATAATAACACTGAAAATATAGGGATGACCTATAAAACTTGTTTAGTATGTAGTAAATATAAAAGTAAAGGTTGTTAAAAAATGAATATAATTAAAGTAATGGATGAAAATTTATCTAATAAAATAGCAGCCGGAGAAGTAATTGAAAAGATAATGAATGTTGTTAAAGAATTAGTGGAAAATGGAATAGACGCTAATAGTAGTGCTATTAAAATAGAATTAATTGATTCAGGTATTAAAACAATTAAAATTACTGATAATGGTTGTGGAATGAGTAAAGAAGACGCTGTTAATGCTTTTTTAAGACATGCGACATCTAAATTAAAAAAAGATGAAGATTTATTTTCTATTTCTACTTTAGGATTTAGAGGAGAAGCAATGCCATCAATTGCATCTATTTCTAAAGTAACTTTAGAAACAACTAATAAAATTGATAAAACTAAAATAATAATAAATGGAGGAAAAATAGAAGAAGTAAGTGCATCTAATATTGATGAAGGAACTATAATTACCGTTAATGATTTATTTTATAATACCCCAGTTAGATTAAAATACTTAAGTAATTTATATAGTGAATTAGCTAGTATTACACAATATGTTAGTAAGATGGCTATAAGTTTTCCAAATATTAGATTTATCTTAATTAATAACGATAAAATACTATTAAAAACAGATGGGCAAAATAATTTATTAAAAGTTATAAATACTATTTATGGTTTAGAAGTAGCTAAGAAAATGATACCAATAAACTATTTTAATGATGATTATAAAGTAACAGGATTTATATCATATCCAGAAATATCTAGAAGCAATAGAAACTCTATTACTGTGTTAGTAAATAATAGATATATTAAAAATAATATAATTATAAATGATATCCTAGAAGGATATCATACTTATATGTTAATTAATAAATATCCCGTTGTAATAATTAATATTATAGTAGATCCTATTTTAATAGATGTTAATATTCATCCAACTAAAATGGATATTAAGTTTTCAAAAATGAATGATTTAAACTACTTATTAAGTAGTGAAATAAATAAGACATTAAAGAGTTTATTAACAATACCCGATATTAAAAATAACGATGTCATAGATATTAAAGAAGAATTAGAAAAAGAATATAATAAGCCAATTATAGAAGTAGATTCTAAAATAAATATTCAAGAAGATTTATTTAAAATAGAAGAAAATAATAATATTGAATATAATAAAACTTTAAAAGAATTAAATTATGTCGGTATAGCTTTATCAACTTATATAATATGTGAAAATACAGATGGAATGTATATAATAGATCAACATGCTGCTGCTGAAAGAATTAATTACGAAAAGTATTTAAATAATTTAACAAGTGAAGTAGTAACTAAAAGTATTTTATTAGTCCCTTTTACTATTGAATTATCACTTGATGAATATATTATATTTAAAGAAAATGAAAAGTTATTTGAATCAATTGGATATACTTATGAAGAGTTTGGAATAAATACAATATTAATTAGAGAACATCCTAGTTATTTAGGAGATTATATAATAGAAAAGACAAGAAAGATTATTGACATAATAATTAGTAAAGAAGCTTTTTCTAAAGAAAAGTTTATAGAGAAAGTAGCTATAACATTAGCGTGTAAAATGTCAATAAAAGCAAATGATTATATTAGTGAAGAAGATGTAAAATATTTAATTAATAATTTAATAACATGTAAAAATCCTTTTAATTGTCCACATGGAAGACCAACTATTATAGCTTATTCAAAATATGAATTAGAAAAACTATTTAAAAGGAGTATTTAATGATTGTTGTAATAACGGGACCTACTGGAGTAGGTAAAACTAAGTTAAGTATAGAATTAGCTAAATTAATAAAAGCCGAGATAATAAATGCTGATAGTATGCAAATATATAAAGGTTTAGATATTGGAACAGCTAAAATAAAAGAAGAAGAAAAAGAAGGAATAACTCATCATTTATTTGATATAAAAGAAGTAAATGAAGATTATAATGTTTTTATGTATCAAAAAGATTGTCGTAATATTATTAATAAATTACAAAAAGAACATAAAAACATTATAATAGTAGGAGGAACTGTTTTATATATAAAAGCTGTTTTATATAATTATGAATTTAAAGAGGAAACTATTAAAAATAATTATGATAATTTAACTAATGAAGAATTATTAAATATAATTAAATTAAAAGATAATAATTGTTTAATTCATCTAAATAATAGAAAAAGATTATTAAGATATTTAAGTCAGTTAGATAATGAAAGTATTTCAACAAATAAAAAAGATGAAGTATTATATGATTTTAAAATAATTGGATTGACTACTAATAGAGAAAAGTTATATAATATAATTAATGTTAGAGTAGATAAAATGATTAGTGAAGGATTACTTCTTGAAGTTAAGAAATATTATGATTTAAATATTAGAAGTAAAGCTATTTTAACAGGGATTGGTTATAAAGAATTATATGAGTATTATGATAATTTAATAACATTAGATGAAAGTATTAATTTAATTAAACAAAGAAGTAGAAAATATGCTAAAAGACAATATACATTTTTAAATAATCAATTTAATAATATTAAATGGTTTAATACTAATTATGATAATTTTAATAAAACAATAAAAGAAGTTTATGATTATATAAAAAATTAAGGAGATATTATGAAAGAAAGAATAAAAAGATTTAATAAAAGGATTAATATTAAAACAAGTTATTTGGTAGGCTTATCTACTTTATCATTAATATTAGTATGTGTATTCTTTTCTTATGCTATTTTTAATATTAAAATAGAAAAGTCAGGAGCTTTAAATATTGTAACAGCCAATCTTTATTATAAAATAGAGTCTACTGACTTAGATGCTAATAATCAAATAATAATACAACCTAAAGGAACTAAGCAAATAGAAGTTAGAATAACTAATTTAAATAGTGTTAAAACAGCATATAATTTATGGTATAAATCAAATATACCTAATAATGTGCAAGTAACATATGATCCTGTAAATGATACATCAAAAGGAGATATGATAGATGCTTATACAAGTACAAATAATAGTAAATTAATTAAAGTTATTTTAGTAAATGATAATACTACAGCAGTTACAATATCATTAGGAGTAAGAGGGGGACTATTTTCTAAACCTTTAGCATTAGAAAAAACAGAATCAGCAATACCAGTTGCTCCATTTTTAAAGGATGCATTAGTGACTAACTTGGGGGTAAATGGAACAGTTTATGAACCA
>JAVWBB010000032.1:7058-12463 GCA_036649735.1 Bacilli bacterium | reverse complement strand
CTTTAAATCAGATGTAACAATAAATAGTGGTGATGGTACTCCAGATAGTCCATATAAATTAAGCTAATAATTGATGATTGAGTGTAAACTTAGTCATTTTTTGTACAATATTTTACATTTTTTTAATTTACATAATAATATTTATTCTATATGATTGTCATTAATGCTATAATAAAGATAAATGAGGGAGTATATGAGTATATATGATTTAACAATTAATGAATTAGAAGAATATTTTCTAAGCAAAAACGATAAAAAGTTTCGTGCAATGCAAGTATTTGATTGGTTATATATTAAAAGAATAAAAGATTTTAAAGAAATGAAAAATATTAGTCATGAAATGATAAGTAATTTAGAATGTGATTTTTTTCTGGATAATATAAAAATTACTCAAAAAGAGATAAGCACTGATGTAGTTAAATATTTATTTACTTTATTTGATAATGAAAAGATAGAAGCTGTTGTTATGAATCATGATTATGGAATTAGTTTATGTATTTCATCACAAGTTGGATGTAATATGGGTTGTAAGTTTTGTGAAAGTGGTCGTCTTAAAAAAGTAAGAAATTTAAATCCTTCTGAAATGGTTTTACAAATATTAAAAATAGAAGCCGATTTAAATATTAAAATAACACATATAGTTATAATGGGTATTGGAGAACCTTTTGATAATTTTGATAATTTAAAGAAATTTATTTCGATAATTAATCATCCTAAAGGTATAAATATAGGTGCTAGGCATATTACAATATCTACATGTGGAATAGTTGATAAAATATTAGCATTAATAGACTTTCCTTATCAAGTTAATTTAGCAATTTCTCTACATGCTCCTAATGATGAAATAAGAAATAGTATTATGCCTATTAATAAGGTCCATAATATTAAAGACGTAATAGATAGTGTTAAACAATATATTAATGCTACTAATCGTCGTGTTACTTTTGAATATGTTATGCTAGAAGGCATTAATGACAGTAAAGAGTGCGCTTTAGAACTATCTAAACTCCTTAGAGGGATAAATGCCTATGTTAATATTATTCCTTATAATGAGACTAATAACATTATATATAAACGTAGTAGTAAAACTAAAATATTAGAGTTTTATGACATATTAAAACAAAATAAAATAACCACGACAATACGAAAAGAATTTGGCTCTAATATAAGTGCTGCTTGTGGACAACTTAGAAGTAAAAAGGAGGAAGTATGAAGTCGTTTTATTTAACAGATACAGGTAAAATAAGAAGCCATAATGAAGATAGCGTTATCATTACTAAAAATAGTAATAATGAACATTTAATGGCAGTTGCTGATGGAATGGGAGGACATTCTGCTGGTGAAGTAGCATCTTCAATTGCTATAAGTTATTTAGCTAAAAGTTTTAATGATACGTTTTATAAATTAAGTAAATTAGAAGCTGTTAAATGGTTAAAAACTAGTGTTAGTGAAATTAATAGTTTGATTTTTAAATATGCTAAAGAAAATATTGAAAGTAAAGGAATGGGGACAACTTTAGTAGTGGCTATAGTAACAAATGATTATATTTTATTTGGTAATATTGGCGATAGTTCAGGATTTGTTATTAAAAATAAAGAATTACATAAAGTAACACATGATCACACTTTAGTAAATTTACTTGTAACAGCCGGAGAATTAACTGAACAAGAAGCAATTAATCATCCTAAAAAAAATGTTTTAATGAAAGCTTTAGGAGCAAACGATCCAATTGATATTGATATATTTGATTGCGATTTAGGAATTGATTCTATTATGTTATGTAGTGATGGGCTTACTAATATGTTAGATAAAGACTTAATTGAAGCTGTTTTATTAAGTAATTTAGATATGGAAGAAAAAATTATTAAACTAATTAGAAAAGCAAATAATCGTGGTGGTACTGATAATATATCAGTAGCCTATTTAGAGAAAAGTGAAGGTGTTGAAGAATGATTGTTAAGGGGCAAAAAATAAGTGATAGATATGAGATAATTGGCAATATTGGCGAAGGTGGAATGGCGAATGTTTTTTTAGCGCATGATATTATTTTAGATCGCGATGTAGCTATTAAAGTATTAAGAGGAGATCTTTCAAATGATGAAAAATTTGTTAGACGTTTTCAAAGAGAAGCTTTATCGGCCTCATCTTTATCTCATCCTAATATTGTAGAAATGTATGATGTAGGTGAAGATAGTGGTAATTATTATATTGTTATGGAATATGTCGATGGTAAAACACTAAAACAATTAATCAAAAGACGAGGGGCTTTAACTATTAGTGAAGCAATTGATATAATGTTACAAATTACTGATGGAATAAGTCATGCTCATGATAGTTATATTATTCACCGTGATTTAAAACCTCAAAATATTATGATTAAAGAAGATGGGCTTATTAAAATAACTGATTTTGGAATTGCTATGGCTTTAAATTCTGCACAGTTGACCCAAACTAATTCCGTAATGGGGTCTGTTCATTATTTACCACCTGAACAAGCAAGTGGTAAAGGTTCAACGATAAAAAGTGATATTTATTCAATGGGTATTGTCTTTTACGAATTATTAACGGGGGTTCTTCCTTTTAAAGGCGATAATGCAGTCGAAATTGCTCTTAAACACATGAAAGATCCACTTCCTAGTATTCGTTTACAAAATCCTAAAATACCTCAAAGTATTGAAAATATTATTTTAAAAGCTTCAGCTAAAAATCCTAAAAATAGATACGCATCGGTTAAGGATATGCGAAGTGATTTATTAACTTGTTTAAATGATGAAAAAATTAATGAACCTGTCGTAGAATATAAATATGAAGAAACAGATAGTGATGATACAAAAATAATTCCCATTATTAAAAAAACTAAAGAAGATTTTATAGCTGAGCCAATTGTCGATGAAGAAATTAAAAAATCAAATGTTTGGCTATGGATATTAACTAGTATTTTTGGCTTAATCATGTTAGGACTTGTTGGTATGTTTTTAATTGTTCCTATGCTAACAGAAATACCTGATGTTAAGGTACCAAATGTTGTAGGATTAACTGTTCAAAAAGCTGAAGAAAAATTAAAAAAAGTTGGCTTTGAAGTTCGATTAGAAACAGAAAGAATCGAAAGTGAAAATATTGCTGAAGGCAAAGTAGTTAAAACTAATCCCGCAATTGGTCGTAGTATAAAAAAAGGTAGTTTTATTACAATATACGAATCAATTGGCATTGACTCATTTGAAATGGGCGATTATATAGGAAAAAATTACATAGAAATAAAAGCTATTTTAGAAAATGTTCATAAACTAATAGTAAAGATAGAAAAAAAAGATGTTGATACAGAAGTTAAAGAATATGGTGAACAAGAAATAGTCGGACAAAGTGTAGAAAAAGGTAAAAAAGTTATTGCTGGAGATAAAGTAACATTGTTTATCCCAAATATTATTTTATCTTACCCAGATATGGTTAAAGATATGTGGAAATTAAGTGATGTAGAAGCTTTTTGTACGAGCAATAAAATCACATTAACAGTTGAATATAAAGAAACAAGTTCATTTCCTAAGGATACTGTTATGGAACAATCAAGAAGTTATAAAACACCAGTGGTAAAGGGCTCAACTTTAAAAGTAATTATTGCTAAGGAACCAAATAAGCCAACTAATCCTGGAGGGGATCCTAATTTAGATAATATAATGCCATAAGGGGGTATAATGGAAGGACAAATTATAAAAATATTAAGTGATATTCATTTTGTTAAACATAAAGATAATATTTATGATTGCAAATGTCGTGGTAAATTTAGAAATGATAATATATTTCCAGTAGTTGGAGATTATGTAGTTTTTAATGAACAAGATAAAATTATTAACGAAGTAAAACCGCGAAAGAATATTCTTATTAGACCACCAGTTGCAAATATCGATCAATGTTTTGTTATTACTAGTTTAAAAGACCCTGACTTTTCAGATAATTTATTAGACAAATTATTAGTAATGCTTGAATATCATCATATAAGGCCAATTATTTGTTTAACTAAATTAGATTTAGTAAGTAATAGCAAAAAAAAAGAACTGTTAAAGATAATTTCTTATTATAAAAAGATTGGTTATAAGGTTATAAAAAATACTAATATATTTCAAATTAAATTATTACTTAGAAATAAAACAACTGCTTTTACAGGCCAAACAGGTGCTGGAAAAAGTACTCTTTTAAATCGTTTAAATAAGAATTTAAATTTAGAAACTAATGAAATATCTTATTCTTTAGGGCGTGGAAAGCATACGACTAGGCACGTAGAAATAATTGAAATGTTTAAAGGAAAAGTATTGGATACTCCAGGATTTTCTTTAATTGATTTTAATCAGTTAGATATTAGTGACTTTAAGAATATGTTTATTGAGTTTAGAAATATAAATTGTGAATATAAAGATTGCAATCATATTAATGAAGAGCATTGCGAAGTAAAAGAGATGGTTAAAAATAACTTAATATTAAAATCAAGATATAATAATTATATTAAAATAGTAAAAGAAAAGAGGTAATATTATGATATCAGTATCTTATCTTTCTAGTTTTGAAATTGGTAAAGATTTAAAAAAATTAAATGAAACAGATGTTGATTTTATTCATGTTGATGTTATGGATGGTAAATATGTTCCTGCTAAAACTATTTCATTTAAAGAAGTTAAAAACATTTATAAGTATACATCAAAAAGATTAGATGTACATTTAATGGTTGAAAATCCAATTAATTATATTAAAGATTATGCCCTTTTAAATGCTGAGTACATTACCGTTCATATTGAAGATAACAATAATATTTTAGATTGTATAAAATTAATTAAAAGTTATGGAATAAAAGTAGGTTTATCTTTAAAACCAAATACTTTAGTAAGTGCTTTAACACCATATTTAGAATATATTGATTTAGTTTTATTAATGGCTGTTGAACCTGGTAAAAGTGGACAAACATTTATGGAATCTACTTATCCTAAAATTAATGAGTTAAAAGAATTAATTAAAAATTATAAGTATATTAAAATAAGTGTTGATGGGGGTATTAATAAAGAAGTAAGTGATAAACTAACTGATGTTGATATAAAAGTATCAGGTAGTTATATAATTAATAGTAATAATTTCCAAGAAAAAATAACTAGTTTACGATAAACTAGTTATTTTATGTTTTTATTCAGTTACAGTTTTAACATCTTTTTTCAAAGTCTTAATTTCTCTTGCTGCTAATCTTATTTTTGTTCCGTCTTCTAATTTAATACTTTGAAGATTTAATCCTTGTTTTTTCTTTGTAGTATTTAATGCATGTGATCTTTTATTACCAAATAAAGGTTTTTTACCTGTTAAATTAATAGCCATTGTTTCTTCCTCCTTAATTCATAATTACGTGTATAACTTTATCATAAACTATAAGG
>JAVWBB010000032.1:0-6958 GCA_036649735.1 Bacilli bacterium | reverse complement strand
AATAGTTGAATTTATTAAATAATATTCTATAAAATAGACAAATATGTTAAAATAGAATATGAAAGAAGGAATAATTATGCGTAATTTATTATATGTTAAAACTAATTATACACTCTTAACAAGTTTAATAAAAATTGATGAAATTATTAACTACGCTAAAGAGCATAATTATTCTTATTGTAGCATTGTTGATGATAATATGTTTAAAGTAATGGACTTTTATAATAAATGTCTTAAAAACAATCTTAAACCTATAATTGGTTTAGAAGTAAAAGATGAATTAGGAGTAATTTTATTATATCCTGTTAATTATTTGGGGTATCAAAATTTAATTAAAATAGCTAATATTACTTATGAAAGACCAATTACGCATGATGAATTAAAATTATATAAAAATAATTTAATAGCTATTGTAAATAATACGGATTTATTTAATATTTTTAAAGATGTTTTTCCTAAACTCTTTTTAGGATATAGCAATTATGAAGAAGAACAAGCTTTCATAAAAATAACTGATAATGTTATACTATTAAATAAACTTTTATATTTAAAAGAAGATGATAAGAAATATTTGAAATATATTTTAATGATGAGAGATAGTAAAACAATAGATGATGAAATTATTTTACCTAAAGAAAATGAATTAGATGAATCAAATTTGTCAAAGAAAAATGTTGATAATTTAGTTAATATGATTAATATAATATTTCCTAAATATGATTTATTGCTTCCTATTTATAAAACACCAAACGATATAGATTCTTTTAAATATTTGTTTTTTTTGAGCAAAAAAGGTTTAGAAAAAAGACTAAATAATATTGAAAATAATCTTTATTTAGAGCGTTTAAAATATGAATTATCTGTTATTAAAACAATGGGGTTTGCTAATTATTTTTTAGTTGTTTACGATTACATTAATTATGCAAAGAAAAATAATATTTTAGTGGGACCAGGACGTGGCTCAGCAGCGGGATCTTTAGTGGCTTATTCTTTAGGCATTACTGACGTTGATCCAATTAAATATAATTTATTATTTGAAAGATTTTTAAATGTTGATAGAGTAACTTTTCCAGATATCGATACAGATTTTCCAGATAATAAGCGCGATGAGGTTATCAATTATGTTGTCAATAAATATGGCAAAGACTGTGTCGCAGGAATTGTTACTTTTGGAACATTAGGTAATAAAGGAGCCATTCGCGATGTTGGAAGAATACTTAATATTAGTTTAATAGATATTGATTTAATATGTAAATATATTCCTAATACTTATAATAAAAGTTTAATTGATTTATATAAAGAGAGTAAAGATTTTCAATATGTTATTGATAAAAAGAAGGAATTTAAGAAATTACTACAAATTGCTACTTACTTTGAAGGATTTCCAAGGCATACTTCATCACATGCAGCGGGAATTGTTATTACAGATAAACCATTAGATAATTATATTCCCCTAATTAAAAGTGATGGTGTTACATTAACGGCTTATTCAATGGAACACTTAGAAGATATAGGAATATTAAAGATGGACTTTTTAGGGCTTAAAAATTTAACTATTATTGCTAATATTATCGAGGATGTTAAAAATGATTTACAAATAAATATTAATTTTAGCGATATTCCATTAGATTGTACAGAAGCCTTAAAGATATTTGAAACAGCAGATACAACGGGAATATTTCAATTTGAATCAACGGGAATGCGAAATTTTATTAGGCGACTTAAACCCAATTGTTTTGAAGATGTAATTGCGGCGATTGCTTTATTTAGACCAGGACCTGCTGATAATATTGATAGTTATATTAAAAGAAAACATAATGAAGAAAAAATAGATTATATTGATGAATCTATTAAAGAAATATTGCTTCCTACTTATGGAATAATTATTTATCAAGAACAAATAATGCAAGTGGCGTCATCTTTTGCAGGATATAGTTTAAAAGAAGCCGATTTATTAAGACGGGCAATGAGTAAAAAGAAAAAAGAATTATTAACAGCTGAAGAAGAAAGATTTATTAAAAATAGTATGAATTTAAATCATTCTTATGAAAAATCAAAAGAAGTATTTGAACTAATTTTAAAATTTGCTAATTATGGTTTTAATCGATCACATTCTGTAGCGTATTCTATTATTTCATATAAAATGGCTTATTTAAAAGTAAAATATCCTGAGTGTTTTTATGCTAATTTACTTACAAACGTTATTGGAAGTACGGTGAAGACAAAAGAATATATTGATGAAATTAAAAGTAAAGATATTAAAATATTAAATCCAGATATTAATTTAAGTTATAATAATTATGTTGTTTCAAATTTAGGAATAAGATATCCACTTTCTAATATAAAAAATATAGGCTTTGTTAGTGCCAATGAAATCATTAATAAAAGAGGAAGTGGTTATATAGATATATTTGATTTTATTAATAAGACCTTTTCACGCAATATTAATAGAAAGACAATTGAAACATTAATATACGCTAAGGCCTTCGCATCTTTTGGTTATAATACAAAAACTTTAATTAACAATCTTGATAAATTAATTAATTATGGGGAATTAAGTATTGATTTAGACCCCGGTCTAATAATTAAACCTAATATCGTAGTATGTGAAGATTATCCAATTGAAATATTATCACAAAAAGAATTTGATATATTTGGCTTTTATATTAATAGTCATCCAACAATGATATATAAAAGTAAATTTAATAATATTGTTAATGTAATAGATATTAATAATTATTATAATCGCATAATTAATATTATCGTAATTGTCGATAATATGAAAAAAATCAGAACAAAAAATAACGATGAAATGGCTTTTATTACTGGTAGTGATAATACATCAAAAGTTGAGTTAATAGTTTTTCCTAAAGTATTAGAAAATTATTCTTTTGTAAATAGAGGAAGTATTATTAAAGTTATCGGTAAAGTTGAAAAACGTTTTGATAAAATTCAAGTTATTGTAAATAGTATGGAAAGAGTAGATGTTAATTAGTAATATTTTCTTTGATAGATAATAAAAGTTGCTAATTTATATTAATAAACATATAATATATAATGTTTTATTGATAAATTGTTTAGTAAGTAAAAAATTGTAGAAGTTTTGTAAGATGATAAAGGAGGAATGAAATGTTTAATATATTAAAATATTTAAAGCCATATATTGTGTGGATATTAATAATATTTATTACGGTATATGTTCAAGTAGTTTATTGTGATTTAGCCTTACCTGATTATATGGCAAACATTATAAATAATGGGGTTGTTATAGGAGATACTAGTTATATTTTAAATATGGGATTTAAAATGATTTTAATTTCTTTACTAGGAATTAGTATGAGTATTATTACAGGCTTTTTAGCAGCAAAAGTAGGGGCTTCTTTTGCAAAAGATTTAAGAGATAAAACTTTTAGTAAAGTGACTTTTTTTGGAAATACAGAAATTAAAAAGTTTGGGATTGCTAGTTTAATAACTAGAACCACTAATGATATTACACAGATACAAATGTTTATTACAATTGTATTTAGAATAATGATAATGGCTCCAATTATGGGAATTGGAGGAATATTAAAAATAACAGGTCGCAGTGATAATATGGCATGGATTATTGCCCTAGGAGTATTTTTATTACTTTTATTAATTGTTATTTTAGTTTCAATTGTTATGCCAAAGTTTAAAATAATTCAAAAGTTAACTGATAAATTAAATTTAGTTACAAGGGAAAATTTAACGGGAATGATGGTTATTAGAGCATTTAACACTAAAAAACAAGAAGAAGAAAAATTTGATAAAGTTAGCAAAGATGTAACGAAGACTAATTTATTTATCGATCGTATTATGTCAATACTTAATCCTTCGATGATGCTGATAATTAATATTATAATTTTATTAATTATTTGGTTTGGTGCTAAAAATATTTCATTAGGGACTCTTCAAATTGGCGATATGATGGCTTATATTCAGTATACAATGCAAATAATGATGTCATTTTTAATGGTATCAATGATGTTTGTGTTTTTACCTCGAGCAACAGTAGCGGGAAATCGCGTTAATGAAGTATTAACAATGGAAAATTTTGTAAAAGATAAAGAAGATATAAAAGATTTTAAAGTATCAGATGGGACTATTGAATTTAAAAATGTTAGTTTTAGATATCATGATGCCATTGATGATGTTTTAACAGGTGTTACTTTTACAGCTAATAAAAACGAAGTAACAGCTTTTATTGGCTCAACAGGAAGTGGAAAATCAACATTAGTAGATTTAATACCCCGATTTTATGATGTATCTGGTGGACAAATATTAATTGATGACGTTGATATTAGAGATGTTCCTATGAAAGATTTAAGAGATAGTATTGGTTATGTTCCTCAAAAAGGAGTATTATTTACAGGAACAATAAGTAGTAATATTAAATATGGAAATAAAGATATTTCTGATAAAGATTTAGATCTAGTTTCTGAAATATCATGTAGTAAGGAAATAATTAATAGTAAAGAAGAAAAGTATCAATCTTTAATTTCTGAAGGTGGCGTAAATGTGTCTGGGGGACAAAAACAAAGATTATCAATTGCCCGAGCATTAGCTAAAAAGGCTAAGATTTATATTTTTGATGATAGTTTTTCAGCACTTGACTATAAAACAGAATCTAAAGTACGTAAAATGATAAATGAGCATTTAAAAGACAAAACAATTTTAATTGTCGCTCAAAGAGTATCTTCAATTATGCATGCCGATAAGATAGTAGTTTTAGATTGTGGAAAAGTAGTAGGAGTAGGTAAACATCTAGACTTAATGAAAACTTGTGATGTTTATAAAGAAATTGCTTTATCACAACTTTCAGAGGAGGAATTAGCATGAAAAAAATAAAAAACAAAGCAAATGTGCAAGATGTAAATGTTAAACCTCATAATATAAAAAAAACAATCAGTAAATTATTTATATATTTTAAACCATATAAAATTAAATTAATGCTTGTCGTTATTTTTGCAATTTTAAGTACAGTTTTAGCTATTAGTGGTCCTAAAATATTAGGAAATGCTACGAATGAAATAGTCGATGGATATATTAATATTACGGTGTATAATAAAATCAAAGAAAATTTACCTGAAAATGTTATGATGGACAAATTATCTGGTGATAAAATTATTTCTATGATGCCAGATAAAATTAAAGACAAAATGTCTAATAATGAACTTAATATAATTAAAAATATGGACTTTTCAAAAAAGCCAACAATGAATTTTGATAAAATACTTGAAATAATATTATTCTTAGTGGCCGTTTATGCTTTATCGGCACTGCTTAATTATATTCAAAGTTTTATGATTACAAATATTTCACAAAAGGTTACCTATACAATTCGCAATAAAGTATTTAATAAAATCGAAAAGATTCCATTAAAGTATTATGATACCACTAATCACGGTGATATTTTAAGCCGTGTTACAAATGATGTTGATGTGTTATCTTCAACCGTTAGCCAAGGCTTAAGCCAAACTATTATAACTATAACAGGAATTATTGGTATTTTAATTATGATGCTTTCAATTAATGTTTTAATGACTTTAATTGCCCTTGTAATATTGCCTATTTCTGTTACTCTAATTGGTTTAATTATGTCATTTAGTCAAAATTATTTTATAAAACAGCAAGAGGGATTAGGTAAAATGAATGGTCATGTTGAGGAAATGTATTCAGGACATACTATTGTGAAGGCATTTAATAATGAACCAAAATCAATAGAGGAATTCAAAGAAATTAATCAGGGTTTATATAAGTGCGTTTGGAAAAGTCAATTTTTCTCTGGACTTATGATGCCTATTGTTCAATTTATTGGAAATATTGGTTATGTGGCTGTTTCCGTTTTAGGTGGTTATTTAGTTGTTAAAAACAAAATTAAAGTAGGAGATATTCAAGCGTTTATCCAATATTTAAGACAATTTACATCTCAAACTGCAAACGCTGCTTCAATCGTTAGTGAACTTCAATCATCACTTGCGGCATCAGAAAGAATCATTGAATTTTTAGATGTTCCTGAGGAAATTGCTGATAAATTAAATGCTGTTTCTAAAGAAGTGGTAGGAGATGTTAGCTTTAATAATGTTAAATTTGGATATAATGATAAAATAATTATCAATGATTTTTCTCTTGATATAAAACATGGTAGTAAAGTAGCGATAGTAGGTCCAACTGGGGCTGGGAAGACAACTTTAGTCAAATTGTTAATGCGTTTTTATGATGTTAATGATGGTTCAATAAAAATAGATAATATTGATATTCGCGATTATAAGAAAGATAGTTTAAGAAATAATTTTGGAATGGTTTTACAAGATACATGGTTATTTAATGGAACTATTTTAGATAATATAAAATATGGAAAAATTAAGGCTACTAAAGAAGATGTAGAAAATGCAATTAAAACTTCTAGAGTTGATCATATTATTTCCACATTACCCGAGGGATATAATTATGTTTTAAATGAGGAGGCTAATAATTTATCTAGTGGTGAAAAACAATTATTGACAATTGCACGTGCTATTTTAGCTGACCCTAAAATATTAATATTGGACGAAGCAACATCATCTGTTGATACAAGAACAGAAACTTTAATTAATGAAGCAATGGAAAACTTAATGAAAGATAGAACTAGTTTTATTATTGCTCATAGATTGTCAACAATTAAAAATGCTTCTATGATTATTGTAATGGATCAAGGAGATATAAAAGAAGTGGGAACACACAAAGAGTTGTTAAATAAAAATGGCTTTTATGCAAAATTATATAATAGTCAATTTGAAAATGAAGAGTTAAATTAAAATATTAACGGTTAAATTGTTTTAAAAATAAGATACAAGTAAAAATTGTATCTTATTTGTATTTTAGGCAGGGAATATAGTTGTGACATATACATTGATGAAGCATTAGGAAAGCAAACATATTTAAAATTTAATAAAAA
>JAVWBB010000031.1:0-12707 GCA_036649735.1 Bacilli bacterium | reverse complement strand
TTTTATAAATCTTCTTTTTTTTTAACCTCTAATTTGATATACTATTGATACAAGGAGAGAGTATGAAAAAAACAATTAGAGACTATGAATTAAAAGGTAAAAAAGTTATAATTAGATGTGATTTTAATGTTCCAATAAAAGATAATGAAATAGTTGATGATACTAGAATTGTTGAGAGTTTAGAAACAATTAATTATGCAATTAAAGAACAAGCTAAAGTAATTTTAATGTCTCATTTAGGAAGAATTAAAGAAGAATCCGACAAAAGCAAAAATAGTTTAAAGATAGTATCAATATACCTTTCTAAATTATTAAAAAAAGAAGTTATATTTATACCTTTTACAAAAGGAATAGAATTAGAAACCGCTATTAGTAAGCTAGAAAATTCACAAGTATTATTAATAGAAAATACAAGATTTGAAGATTTAAATGATAAAAAAGAAAGTTCTAATAATGAAGAATTAGGGAAATATTGGGCTAGTTTAGGAGATGTATTTATAAATGATGCTTTTGGAACTGTTCATCGGGCTCATGCTTCTAACGTAGGAATCGCTAATAAATTACCAAATGGAATTGGTTTTTTAATTGAAAAAGAATTAATAAACTTAGAAAAATTAAACACTCCCATTAAACCATTTATAGTAATATTAGGTGGGGCCAAAGTAAATGATAAAATAGGGGTTATAAAGAACTTGATTCCTAAAGTAGACAAAATATTGATTGGTGGGAAAATGGCCTTTACTTTTTTAAAAGCAAAAGGATTAAATATAAATGAAAAAATGGTTGAAGAAGAAAATATTCAATTTTGTAAAGAGATGTTAAATAAATATGCAAGTAAAATAATATTGCCGCTTGATGTTAATGCTAGTTGTGATATTAATGAAACAACAGAATCTGCGAATAAAACAATTGAAGAATTAAATGATTTTGATTTAGGTTTAGATATTGGGATATTGACAATTCAATTATTTAAAGAACAATTAGAAGATGCTAAAACAATTTTTTGGAATGGTCCTTTAGGAATGTATGAAATAGAAAAATATCAAAAAGGGACTAAAGAAGTTTTAGAGTTTATAACCAATTTAAATTGTGATATAATAGTTGGAGGTGGAGATATAGTCGCAGCAACAACTAAATTAGGCTTAAAAAACAAAATAACACATGCATCTACTGGTGGCGGAGCAACTTTAGAATATTTAGAAGGGAAGGATTTACCTGGATTAAAGGTAATAGAGGAAAAATAAAATGGAAAGTAAAGCAGTATTATTTAACCCTTATAGTTTAGAACACAGAACTAAATTAAAAGAATTTGAGAATACATCTAGAGACACATCAAATATTTCACATGCCATTTTAACTGATATAAATAGTATATCAAAAGATGAATATAAACAAAAACTAGAAAAAAAAGAAATACGTGAACTAAATATTTTTACAGTTACTAATGATGTTTTTACAATGGGAGCGTATTTAGAAATGAATCAAAGTATACTGGGAGCTTTAGATGTAGAATTTTTATCTAATCGAAAAAGTAACTATGAAAGAGATTTACCATTGCTAATTGAGATGGCTAATGCAATAAATTCTATATTATTATTTAAAAATGTAATCTATCAATTTAAAAAGAATGATACAGTTTTAATTAGAGTTTTTATAGATTATCTAAAACAAAATAATTTTGAAATATTTAGCGAAGTAAGTAATGGCAATTATATTGAATTTATCATTGATAATGATTATGTTAAGGGTAGTAAAAGCACTACAAAATAAGGAGAATAGTTTATGAGAATAGGATTATTTACAGATACATATCCACCATATATTAATGGTGTTTCAACTAGTGTTTTTATGTTAAAACAAGCTTTAGAAAAAAAAGGACATGAAGTATTTGTTGTTACTATAAATAATGAAAGTATGAAATTTAAAGTTGAAGAAAATAATCATATAATTAGGATCTCTGGTATTCCTACAGGAATATATGATTACCGATTATCAGGAATTTATCCGGTTAGAGCAATAAATATAATTAAAAATTGGAAACTTGATGTAATTCATTCCCACACAGAGTTTGGAGTAGGGACTTTTGCAAGATTAATTGCTAAACAATTTAATATTCCATTAGTTCATACGTATCATACAATGTACGAAGATTATATTCACTATATTACAAAAGGCTTTTTTAATAAATCATCAAAGAAAATACTAGAATATTTAACTTTGTTTTATTGTGATAAAACAAACAATGAATTAATTGTTCCAACTAAAAAAACTTATGATTTATTTAAAAATAAATATAAAGTATCAAGAAATGTTCATATAATTCCAACCGGGATAGAAATAGAAAGATTTTTTAGTGAAAATATTGATAAAACAAAAACTTTAGAATTAAAGAAAATACTTAATATAAAGAAAGAAAATTTTACACTAGTATTTGTAGGAAGAATTGCTCAAGAAAAAAACATTTTATTTTTATTAGATGCAATTCGCGAAGTGTATAAGAAAACAAAAAAAATTAGGTTAATAATAATTGGCGATGGTCCCGATAAAGAAAAATATGAAAAATATGTGACCAAATATAAATTGAATGACATTATTAATTTTATTGGCAAAGTGCCATGGGAAAGTATTCCTATTTATTATCATGTATGTGATGCTTTTATTACAGCATCAACATCAGAAACGCAAGGATTAACTGTAATTGAAGCACAAGCAGCAGGGATTCCCCCTTTATGTATTGATGATGAGAGTTTTACTAATGTTGTCGTTGATGGTTTGAATGGTAAAATATTTAAAAATAAAAGAGAATGTATTAAAGTAATCAACGAGTTATCTGAAAATAAAGATGAATTAAAAGTATTATCTGATCAAGCACGAATTAGTTCTTTAAAACATAGTTCAAGATATTATGCCGAAAGAGTTTTAGATGTATATAATTTAGCTTTAGGAGACCGTAAAAAGAAAAGAGATATTATGGCCAAAATAAAAGAAATCATAAGGAGTTTTAGTGGAAAATTTAATCGTTCTAAATAACAAAATGAATTTGCCTATTAATATGGAAGAGTTTGATGTTAAATTATTAAAAAACAAAATAATTTATTGTCCAGCATTTTTGTATCTAAATCGCGCATTTAAATATATTAAATTAGGATCTCAAGATGTATCTAGTCATGAAAAAGGTTCTTACACAGGAGAAATATCGGCTAATATATTAAAAAATGTCGGAGTTTTATATTCAATAGTTGGTCATAGTGAACGAAGAGAATATTTTAATGAAGATTTAGTTGTAATTGTTAATAAAATTCATAATTTAATAAATGAAGGGATTATTCCTATATTATGTGTTAGTGAAACAGTTGATGAAGAAGAATTAGAATTTTTATTAAACGAAGTTGTTGATATATCTCATTTTATAATTGCTTATGAACCAATTAGTGCGATTGGTACTAATGAGGTACCTTTAAATAACCAAATAGAAATGATGGTTAAAAAAATTAAAGATATCGTAAACAAATTAAAAAAAGAAGAAGTTAGAGTATTATATGGTGGCAGTGTAAATAGTAGCAATATTAAAACATTAAAAGACATACCTAATATAGATGGATTTTTAATAGGAAATGCTAGTTTAAAAGTTGATGAAATAAGAATAATTTTAGAAGTATTAGAAAAATAGTACTTCTTTTTTAATTCGACAAAACATTACAATTTTTGCTATATCATTATTTAAAATAATGTTATATAATTTATAATAGTAGTAGGTGAAAGGATGAAAAATGAGAAAAGTTAAAGTTCTAATGATTGATGATAATGTTGAATTGGTTGAAATGGTTAAAAACTATTTTGCTGACCATGACAAAATAGAAGTGGTATTAGAGGCAAATAACGGAGAAGATGGCTTAAAATTAATTGAAGAAAAAGGCGATTTATATGATGTAATCTTGTTGGATTTAATTATGCCGATTAAGGATGGAATTACTGTCCTTGAAGATATGAAAGCAAAAGATATATCGAAAAAAGTAATTGTTTTAACTTCATATAATGCAGGAGATATGATTAGAAAAGTATCAGAATTAGGAGCTAATTATTTTATATTAAAGCCTTTTGAATTAACAGAGTTAGAAAAAAGAATTCTTGAATGTATTTGTGTTAATCGTTTAACAAATAAAACAGTCGATATATATCATAATAATATTCAAATTTCGATAACTAAAATGTTACATGAATTAGGGGTGCCATCGCATATTAAAGGTTATCAATATATTAGGGAAGGAATTTCTATATTATATGAAAGGCCTGAAGTAGTTGGGGGAATTACAAAAGAACTTTATCCAGAAATTGCCAAGAAATTTGATACTACAGTATCACGAGTTGAAAGGGCAATAAGACACGCTATTGAAGTTAGTTGGAATCGGGGTAATTGGAGTTTAATGATGGAAGTGTTTGGAAATAGTATTGATGTAGATAAATCAAAACCCACAAATTCAGAATTTGTCGTTACAATTGCTGATAAATTAAGATTAGACTTTCATAAAGCCATCGCGAGATAGAAAATGAGACTAGCAGTATTGGTCTTTTTATTTGACCTTTATTTATTTCCTTTATAATGATATAATTTTATTTACGAGGTAAATGATGATAAAGAATTTAAAGAAAAAATTTACTAAATATAATTATATTATTATACCTATAATAATAGCAATTTTTATTGAACTGTTAGCAATAACTTATACAGAATGTTTTCCATTTTTAACTAATCCTTTTTATACTCTATTAATATTAGTGTTTTTTGTTGCTTTAGTTTTAATTATTCCAAATAAAAAAATACAAGTTATAGTAAGCGGTTTACTTTTAAGTGCTCAAGTAGCTTTAAATACATTGTTTATTTTTTTATTTGATACAAATGGAACAGTATTTGAATGGGCAATGTACAATCAAAGAACTGATGCGGTTGGAACATTAGAAGCTTTTGATTTAAAATATGGTTTTATCTTTTTAGGCTTAATTTTAATTATTCTTTATGTATATTTTATGTTTAAAAAGCAAATAAGTAATGATAAAAATTCTAAAAAAAGAAACATTGTTTTAAGTGTTATAATAGTTTTATCCTTACTTATAATAATTTTGCTACCATCATTAGAAACAACAGGTAATAATGCTTATACACTTAAATTATATGATAGATCTTCTAATAATTATCAAAGAATTGGCATTGTTGCCAACGGAGTTTATCAATTGATAAAAGGTTCACCAAATGTGGATATTAAAGATGTAAATAAGGTTGATAAGTTTATTTATAAAGATAAAGTAGCAGCAAGTAAATATAATCATATTAGTAAAGATAATAATTTAATATTGATATTAGTTGAGTCTTTTGAATGGTATCCTTTTACTAAATATCCTAATGTTAGTGAAAAATTATATCCTAATATAACAAGATTATTAAATAATGGTATTTATGCATCTAATTATTATCAAAAGGAAAAGACAGATGTATCGGAAGCGCTATCTATATTAGGAAATTATCCTACTGGACAATATGTTAATTATGATTTTTATGACAATGAAGTGCCTTTTTCTTTACCGAATTTGTTAAAAAATACTTATCCTAAAATAGTTATGAATTCATATCACGCCAATTATGGAGAATTTTATAATCGTTACGAATTACATAAAAAGTGGGGATTCAATCAATTATATGGGATTGATGAAATGAAAAAGTTTGGAGTAAAAGATAATTGGAATCATAAATTAGGAGAAAGAAATTTAGATTCAATTACTTTTGATAAAATGAAAAGTGAAATGTTTCCTCTTGATGAACAATTCTTTTCCTTTATATTATCGTTTTCAATGCATGGATATTATGGTAAAAGAGAGAATTTAAAAGATTATTATAAAATATTAGATAGTTATAATATTTTGAAAAATACAGATAATATTAATGATGAGTATTTAAAAACTTATATGGCTACATTGATGGACTTTGATAAAGCAATGGGGATTATGTTAGATTATTTAGAAAAAAACAATATATTAGATACAAGTACAATAATTTTATATGCCGATCATAATACTTATTATAATAAATTAAGTAATTACGCTAAAGGAATTGAAGAAAAATATAATTCTGAGTTATTTCATTTACCATTTATTATTTATGATGAAAAATTAACAAAAGCCTATAAAGAGAGTAATGGTACAAATAAATTAACAAAGTTTATAACTGCTAGTGATATTGTTCCAACAGTAATTGATTTATTTGGACTTGACGGTTGGGAAAATCTTTATTTTGGTCATTCTATTTTAACTGATAAGGAAAGTATAATTTATTCTAGAAATTATGGATTTTTTATGACTGATAAATTTATGGGATATTCCTTAAACAATCCTCTTTATAAAAGTAAGAATCTAACTAAAAAAGATTTAAACAGTTTTGAAAAAAGAGCTTTAATGCACTTAAAAAAACTTGAGTATACAGATAAGATATATTATTCAAATTATTTTAAAAATCACAAGTATAAACTAAAATGAAATAGTAGCAGCAACTAATATTTATTGACTAATTAAAAATATAACTATATAATTAAAATATAATAAATGTTAGGAGATGACTATTTATGGAACGTAAGATATATAGCGATTTATTAAAATGGAAGAGAGATAGTAGTAAAAAACCATTCTTGCTCTATGGAAATAGACAAGTAGGGAAAACTTATACAGTTTTAGAATTTGGCAAGTGTGAATATAAGAGCGTTAGTTATTTTAATAGTGATAATAATGAAGAATTGCTTAATATTTTAAAGAAAGAAAAAATAATAAATAAATTAATTATGCATTTAGGTATTTTAAATGGTGAAACAATCTATAAAAATGATACATTAATTGTTATTGATAATGTTAGTAATAATGATATTATTAAAAGCATAAAGGCGTTTAAGGATAATACAGATTATCATTTCATTTTAATTACTTCTAATAAAACTTTGTTTAATCAATGTAAAAGTGAAGATTTTAAAATGCTTACAATGTATCAATTAGATTTTTTTGAATATTTAATAAATAATGATAAAAAACAATTAATTGATTTTATTAAAGAATCATATTTAACTTTTAAACCTATGCCTTTTCATACAATTGCTATGGAGGAATATGAAAATTATCTTTTAATTGGCGGATTTCCTGAAGTAGTAAATGCTGCTTTAAATAATCTTGGTGATGATTTGCTTAAAAGCATTCAAGATAAAATATTAACTATTTATAAAAGTGAACTGTTAAAAAATGAAACCTTAATAGATATTTGTCGCGGTTTAGAGATATTTGATAGCATACCTTATCAATTATTAAAAACTAATAAAAAATTCCAATATGGATTAATTAAACAGGGAAGTCGTTCTAAAGAATATGAAAAAGCAATTGATTATTTAACAAATAATAATACGATTTATAAAGTAAATAAAGTTTCTAATGTTAAAAGCCCTATTAGTAGCTGTAAAGATGAAGGAAATTTTAAATTGTTTCTAAATGATACAGGTCTTTTATTTAACAGCATGAATTTAGCTAAAAATACTATTTATACGGATAATTCAATTCGAAATACGATAATTGAAGCAAATATTGCCCATAATTTAATTATGAGTGGTTATAATTTATATTATTATCAATCAGAAGGAAAAGCGGAAGTTAGTTTTGTTATTCAAACAAGAAATGGGAAAATAATTCCTATTGAACTTGTTAATAAAGACTTATCAAAATCAAAATCATTAGGAGTATTCTTGTCTAAATTTAAAATAGAAGAATCAATTAGAATTACTGAGAATAACTTTTCTAAAAAAAAGGGGATGAAATATATCCCTGTCTATGCTTTAACTTGTTTAAAAGATAGTTTATAGGAGGAATATGAAAAAAGTATTATTAGCTATAATTGATGGCTTTGGACTAAGTGATAAAAAAGAAGGAAATGCAATAAAATTAGCTAACACTCCCAATTTAGATTATTTATTTAAAGAATACGGGTATAGTGAATTGTTTGCAAGTGGTTTAGAAGTAGGCTTACCCCAAGGGCAAATGGGTAACAGTGAAGTTGGGCATCTTAATATTGGGGCAGGGAGATTAGTTTATCAGCCTATTCAAATGATTAATGAAGAGATTAAAAGTAAAAACATTTTTAATAATAAAGAATTTATCAAAGTTATGGAACACGTTAAAAAGAATAATTCAAAATTACATATTATGGGTCTTTTAAGTGATGGAGGAATTCATTCACATATTAATCATTTTTTCCCTTTAATAGAAATGGCAAAAATGAATAATATTAGCAAAGTGTATATTCATCCGTTTTTAGATGGAAGGGATACAAAACCAGATGTATGTATGAATTATTTAAAGGCTTTAAAAGATAAAATAGATGAATTAGAAGTAGGGAAAATCGCCTCTTTATCCGGAAGATATTACTCGATGGACCGTGAAGGAATGTGGAATTTAACAGAACTAGTTTATAATAATATTGTAAATGGATTAGGTAGTAAAACAGATAAAATTGGTGATTACATTAAATCTTGTTATGATAAAAAAATATATGATGAATTCATTCCTCCAGTTTTACTTGATTCAGATGGTTTGATTTCTGATAATGATGGAATTATATTAATAAATATAAGAGCCGATCGAACTAATCAATTATTTTCAGCTATTACTAATTGTAAATTTGATAAATTTCAAACAAAGAAGTTATATAATTTATGCACAGTTACAATGATGGAAGCCAATAAAGAAATAATTGCCACAAATGCTTATTCTTTACCAGATATGAAAAACACTTTGGGCGAATATTTAGCTAAAAAAGGATTGAAAGTTTTAAGAATAGCCGAAGCCTCTAAGTTTGCTCATGTTACATATTTTTTTGATGGTGGGAATGATGTTATTTATCGAAGAACAAACAAAGTTTCAATTGCAAGACAAGAAGTTCCAACATATGATTTATGTCCGGAAATGTCAAGTGTTCAGTTAACAGATAGATTAATTAAAGAAATACCTAAATATGATTTTATTTTAGTTAATTATGCTAATTTGGATATGGTTGGTCATAGTGGATATCTAGATAAGACTATTAAAGCCGTTGAAGTTGTTGATTCATGCATTGGCAGAGTTTATAAGAAACTACAAGAAGAAGATGGGATTTTAATTATAATTGGAGATCATGGCAATGCCGAATATATGCTTGATGAAAGTGGAAATCCAGTTAAAACTCATACTACGAATAAAGTTCCATTTATGGTTAGTGATAAAAAGTATTTAACTTTTAATGGTAAATTAGGTGATGTCGCACCAACGATTTTAAAAATAATGGATTTAGAAATACCTAAAGAAATGACAGGTAATATTTTAATTAATTAATGAAAATATTATTGTCGTTAAAAAAAACAGATTAAGAAAATAAAACATTTTATTTATAAATAGTTATATGTTATAATTTAATTAAGAAAGAAAAGGAGAAAAATAAATATGAAAAAATTATTATTATTGTTAGTTTTTAGTTTGGCTATTGTGGGGTGTGGTAATAAAATGACTGAAAAAGAAGTTGAAAAAGAATTATCTAAATTAGGGGAAACAGAATATATAAAATTAAAGGATGCCAATGCATTTTTAAATGTGGTAGTTATTAAATTATCAGATTTAGAAAAAGGTGGTGTAGATATTAGCAAAATCAAAAATTATAAAACAGATAAGGCTTGCAACAAAGAAAAAAGTTTTGTAGAAATAATTAAAGATGAAGCAACCTCAAAAAGTAAATATAAAGTTAAAGTTACTTTAAGTTGCAAATAAAAACATCAAGGAGGAAAAAATGAATTGTTCAAAGGAAAAAATTCAAAATATCGTAATTATTGTTTTAGTTACATTAATTGTTTTAGGTGGAGCATTTTTTGTTTCAGCCTTAAATAAAGATAGTGATTATGTATTTAAAGCATCTGATCAAAATATTGAAACACCTAATGAAGAGTATGATGAAAAAGAAATGAAAGAACATACCGATATTTTAATCAAACAATATTTGTCATTGAAAAAAGAAGATAAAGTAAATATTATTTATGTAGCTAGACCTACATGTGGATATTGTAATACACAAAATCCAATTTTAAAAAATGTTGCTTTTATATATAATTTAAAAGTTTACTATTTAAATACAGATAATTTTACGAGGGAAGATAATAATAAATTTATGAATTCTGATGAAAGTTTTAAAGAAGGATATGGGACACCAATGGTTTTAATTACTAAAAATGATAAGATTATCGATAAGACACCAGGGCTAGTTTCTAAAGAAGAACTCATAAAAATATTCAAAGGCAATAAGATAATAGTAGAATAATAGGAGAGTAATAATGGCAAATATTTATTTAATGGCTAGAGAATTCAAAAGAAAATATCCAATGACAGTAGCATGGCGTTTAAGAGCTAATGCAAGCGTTATTGAAAAACATTTAAATACTGATGAAGAAATAGAATATGTATTTGTCGCACAAAAAAATGATAATCCTTTGGATATATTATCAACATGCGTAATCGCTTTAACAAATAAAAGAATTGTTATTGGTCGAAAAAGAGTAGTCTTTGGTTACTTCTTTGATAATATTACTACAGAAATGTTCAATGATTTAAAAGCAATTAGTGGCTTTATTTGGGGAAAAATTAAAATAGATACAGTAAAAGAATTAGTAATGCTTTCAAATATTGACAATAAGGCTTTGCCAGAGATAGAAACAAAATTATCAGAATTTATGATTAAAGCATGCAATGATAAAAATGCTTGCGATTCTTGTGAACAATAAAAAAGAATTCAAGAAGAAATTCTTTTTTTAATATAATAATTAAGAGGTAGATATGAAAAGAATAATTACATTTGCTATTACTATTTTTTTAACATTTTTTATATTTCAATTTGCAATTAATACTTTTAAGACTGTACACACAATTAAATATAATTATAAAGTTAATGATACTAAGTTTTTAATAAAAGAAATATATAATAAAAATACGGGTTATTATTTAGAAATAAGGGATAAAGATAATACTTTTATTTTTAATAACCATAATAATTATAATAAACAAAAGAAAATAATTAAAGATATTAAATTTATTAATGAAGATGGGACCTATTGTTTATTGCCTATTTATAAAAAAGATAATGATAACGATATTTTATGTATAAATAATAAAGAATTATCTACTTATCAGTCTTTAAATAATCAGGTGGTATTAAAATTTATTAATGAACTTAAAAAAGACAAAATAACACTAAAACTAAGTTCTAATGAAATCATCAACGAATTAGGTTTAAAAATATATAGGGAAAACTTAATTAAAAATGATTATATTACCGTTTGGAATTATAAAGGGATTAATATTATAAATAAAAATAAAATTGATGAAGTAAATATTTTAGAATTTGATAATTATGATAATACTTTAGGAACTTTAATTAATAATTATTATATAGTGCCTAATTATGATGACAAATATGAGTATAAAACTTATTATAGTATTGAAATTTTAAATAAAACTAGAAAAGTAATCAAATTAGATAATAAAATAGATATAGATTGTTATAATAATGGAATAGTTGATAATAAATTATATTTATTTGATAAAAGCAATAAAGTTCAATATTCCTTTGAGCCAATAAATAGTAAGTTTAAAGTCGTAGGAAATATTAATATTAATGCTCAATACTATAATGGTAAATGGAGCACAAGAAATATATATGATTTTGTCAATGATAAAGTTATATTTGAAAAGGGTATTTCAGATAAATTAAATTATAGCTATAAAAGTATATATGAATCAAAAATAGCTTATTATTTTAATGATGTTAATGGGAACTTTTATAAAGTATTTAAAAATAATTTAAATAAAAGAATCTTATTATTTAAAAATAAGAATGCTATTAATATAAAATTAGTAGAGGATACAATTTATTATTTAGAGGATGATACAATTTATTCTTATATGGATGGATATGGGATTAGGCCTTTAATAACTAATAATGAATTTAAATTTAATAATAAAAATATATATAATGTTTATAAGAAGTGAAATAACTTCTTTTTTATTTCATATATTTAATTAGGAGGAATTATATGAATGAAATTTATATAGTAAAAGAAGGGGACACATTAGGAACTATTGCTAATTTATATGGCGTAAGTATAGCAGATATTGTTAAATGGAATAATTTAGGAAATAAATTTTATATTGAACCGGGAATGAATATCTTAATACCTTTACATAATACGGAACCATTTAATGTCTATATAGTAAAAGATGGAGATACATTATATAAGATTGCCAAAGAATATAATGCTGATATAGATACATTAGCAGCTATTAATGGATTAAAAATTGATGAATATATTTATATAGATCAAAAATTATTGATACCAAAGGTAGATATCAAAACTTATTTAACTAAAATGGGAGATACAATAGAAAGCGTTACACATTACATGAAAACTACTACGGCTGAATTAATTGTAGATAATGCTAATATTTACTTACTTCCAGAGCAATTAATTGTTGTAAGGAAAAGAAACATTTAAAAAGGTTGAAAAGATAAGTTATCTTTGCTATAATTTATCTATACATGGGGCTTTAGCCAAGTGGTAAGGCGTGGGACTGCAACTCCCTGAGCACCGGTTCAAATCCGGTAGGCCCCTCCA
>JAVWBB010000030.1:0-12796 GCA_036649735.1 Bacilli bacterium | reverse complement strand
AAAAGGAATAGTTAAAAAATTATAGGAGGAAATATGAGAAAAATTAAAATATTATTTATAATATTAGGAATTTCGTGCGTTTTGTCGGTTAGCGGAGCAATTGCTACTAGTGCAAAATATTTTTCGCAAATCCTTTTACCGATTCATCGTACGCCTAATTCTACTACTATTAATAAAACTACTTACGGCTCTCAAAAACTTGAATCTATATATAGCAAAAGTGCAACTGGATTACCTTTAGACAATTTTAGAGCAATTAATGTAAGTATCACTGACAATGGGACTGGAGTTGTTTTAACAAGTCCTTGGAAAACTATAAGTTCAGTTGGAACTGATACTTTACCAAATAGTGCGTCTATTGGTTATGGATTATTTCCTGGATCACACATTTTACAAATAAGAACAAATACTGATTATTCAAATGAAACAAAATATTCTGGAACTTGGACATATGATTTATAAATAAACTATTTCCTTTTTCTACATTATTATGGTGTGAGGTTAAATATGAAAAATAATAATAAAGTGATGTTTATAGTAATTATATTAATTACAATTTGGCTTATTTTCCCTTTCGTTAAGAGAGTTAATGAAAAAAATAAAATTGATACAATATATGAAACATTTATATATAATTGTAAAAATGATGATAATTTTGAAGATAGTATACCTTACGGAAAAGAAAGATGTAGGGATGCTATACTAGAAGGTGCTCCCAAATCTGAAAACTCTATTGAATTTTTTTATAGTACAATTTTGTATGAAGAATTTCGAGCAATCTATTATTTGTTCCCAATATTAATCTTTTTTCTTAGTTCATATTCAATTTATAAAGAACTTTCAAATGGTTTTTACAAAAACATGTTAATGAGGGAAGGTTATAAAGAATATATAAAGTCAAAAATATGTTCGATATATAAATATTCTTTAGTAATTCCTATTGTGTTGACCATTTTTTTTATTATATGTATATGCTATTGTAATACAAGTTTAAAAGACCAATTAATATTTTTTGAGGGTTCTAATAATGCAAATACAGTTAAATACGGTTACTTTTTTATAATCGGATACATTTTTAATATATTCTTATATGGAGTTTTTTTAACTAATTGGGTAATGCTATTTATAAAAAAAGGTTATAATTATATTGTCACAATTGTTGGTGCATACTTATCGTATTATTTGTTATTAATCATTTTAGAAAATTTTTTGTCTTATCTATTGGCTATAATTACAAGAAGTGGAATATGGTTTAATTGTTTATCATTTTCTAATTACTGGTCTTATGATTATGGTTGCGATGTCATTTTAATGTCTATAATAATGTTGATTTTAAATTTGGGAAGTGGATTTTTTCTTTTCAAATCATATTGTGATAAAGAGAAGGTGATTATTTCCAATGAATAAAAAATATATTTTTTCCACAATTAAAGAATTTTTGAATTCTTATGTATTTAATATAATTTTAATTTTTTTAATTATAATGTGTTTTTATGGATATGCAGTTATAGGTCAATTAGATTCTAGTTATATTATGAGATTTAACTATATTTTAAATTATAGTTGGTTTTTTTCAGGAGTTTTTATTTTAGCAATTTTAGTTACTAATTTTTATTTAATGTATCGAATTTTTAATAATACATTTGTAAAAATAAGATTAAAGAAAAAACATGATTTATTTAATAATGTTTTTCTAACGATTTTTATTTCGAATACCATATTATTTTCAGTAACTTTAATTATTCTAATTATAATAGGTAATTTCAAACCTAGTACTTCTTTTTCAGGAAATTACTTATTTTATAATATAAATGATATTTATTATTTAATATATAATATTATAAAAACATTTATTATTACTCAATTGATTTCATTTACTAATTTAGTGTTCGTATTTTTGATAAATTCTAAAACTGTATTAATACTAAATATCGTATATGTTTATATGACAATAAGAGAGATATGTTTGGACTCTATTGTTAAAGATTTTAGTTTATTCTTTGCTGGTTATATTAGAATGAAAAAATATAATAGTTTTGCTAATGAATTAGAGTGCTTTATAGCATTTGTAGGCATTGTATTAATTATAGGAATAATTTTAATAAATTTTGTAATATTTAATAAAAATGGGAGGAAATTAGATGAAGAGCATTTTCTTTAATGATTATGATTTGGTTAAAAGAAAACTATTAAAATACTTGATATTTCATTTCATAATATTGATTTTATTTTTATTAATTAATTTTTTGATTTCGACTGTATTTGATAATCCAATGTTTGCTATTATGGGGATAAACTACAATAAAAATTCAACATATATGGAAACCACTTTCTATTTTTATAATTTAATGCTAAGTGTATTTTTGATGTTGAATTTATTCTTTAATGAACATAAAAATGGTTTATGCAATATTTATTTAAGAATGACTTCTGTTAATTGGTGGAAATATAAAAACTTTTCAATTATATTTTTGTTGTTTATTTATAAAGCAATCTCGTACATGATTACTTATGTGGTGTCATCAAATTACATATCAATTGATAAGAATTACATCTTATACTTTATTTTAGATTTTGAATATTCATTACTAATATCTTATCTTGTGATTCTATTAATATGTGCTGTGAAAAACAAATATTTAAATACCATTTTTGTATTTGCTTCTATTATTATTCTATATTTGTTTAAATTTAGTATAGTTGGTAATATAAACAAAATATCTATATTTCTAATTTTAAATATTATATTATACTATTTTTTAAGATTTATTATTAAAAAGAATATATACACTATATTTGAAAAAAACGGATAAAGGAGGTTTAATTATGATTGAAATTAAAAATGTTTCAAAATCATTTGGAAAAGTTGAAGTGTTAAAAAATATTAATTTAAAATTAAAACCAGGTAGAATTTACGGATTAATAGGTAGAAATGGTTCAGGGAAAACTGTTTTTTTAAAAATGCTTTGTGCATTTTATAAGCCTACTGAAGGAGAAATACTTTTTGATGGTATTAACATCATAAAAGAAAACATGTATCCTCCTGATACAAGAGCATTAATTGAAAAGCCTTGTTTTTTACCTGATTTGACTGGATATGAAAATTTAAAGATTTTAGCTGATATTCAAAATATAATTTCAGATAATGAAATTATTAATTGGTGTAAAAAATTAAATATTGATAAAGAATTAGACAAAAAATATTGTCACTATTCGCTTGGAACTAAACAGAAACTAGGAATAGTTCAAGTTTTGATGGAAGATCCTAAAATTATAATTTTAGATGAACCATTAAACGGGATTGAAAATAAAACTGCAGGTATCATAAGGGAAATATTAAAGGAAGAGAAAAAAAATAAAATCATTATAATTGCATCACATATTAGAGAAGACATAATAAATCTTGCAGATGAGGTCTTCGAATTTGATGATGGAAATATAATTACTTCAAAAATGTAATAAAAAATGAAAGAAGATGTAATTATTTTACTTCTTTTTTTAATTTTATCACAAAATTATATTCTCTGGGTCAAATGTATTATGGTTACTTACTTATTATAATAATATTATTTTGGTAAAATGCAAATTTATAGTATACGATGTTAGCACTACTTAACTGATTATTCATTATTTGCTAGTCATTTTAACTTTTCATTCGAGTTTTGGTGACTATTCCCGATTTACCCTTACATAATTATTAAAAAAATGGTATAATATAATTACAACGGGTAGCTAGCGTTGGCATTTTGTCCAGGTATTTAGCGAACTTGTTTTTTTTAAACGGTTAGGAGGGGAAATAATGTTTAAAGAAGGAGACTATATAGCGTATAAAAATGAAATTTGCCTTGTTAAGCAAATAAAAAAAGATCACTTACAAAACACGGATTATTACATGCTTAGCCCTATCAATGATTCCTCATTAAAAATAGAATTACCAACTGACAATAACTTAGGATATTTAAGAAGTCTAATAAGTATAAAAGAAGCAGAAGACTTAATTAATAGTATCCCAGGAGTCGAATTAGATGCAACAAGTGAGAAATCAATCGAAAATATATATAAAGCATTGTATAAATCCGGGAAACATAATGATTTAATTAAAATCATTAAAATAGCAACTGCTAGAAACAAAGAAAGAGAAATAAACGGGAAAAAAATCAGTGAAAGAGATATTACATTCCTAAAGAAAGCAGAAAAAGCCCTTTACAACGAAATATCTATAGTATTAAATCTATCTTTTGAAGAAACTCAAGAATTAATTATCAATAAAATAAATGAAGACTAATAAAGATATAAGTTTGCTTAATTTTAATAAAGATATACATGAATTATTATTAAAAAATGATATAACAACAGTTAATGATTTATGGGTATTAAAAAGAATCCAATTAAAAGAAAAAGGATTTTCAAGTTCACAAATTAAGCAAATATCTATACAATTACAATTAAAAGGATTAGATTTAAACAAAAGAACTTATTAGATAAGTTTTTTTTTTATAAAATATGATATAATCAAAGTAGGAGTGATAAGATGAAAAAAATAAAAAGAAAGAAACTTATATTAACAATAACCCTTATATTTTTATGTATAGATATACTTTGTAGTTTAATATTTATTGGCTACCACTCAAATATCCTGCCGATAGCACTTTTAGGATATGTTTTATCTAAGCAATTTACCGATAAAAATAAAGTGTTAATTGGATATGTTATTACCTTTTCATGTATTCTATTAATTGGATATAATTTAACGGATAAAGCATATTTAAAAGTAAAAATGAATAATAAAAAAGTTAAAATTGAAGTCCCATCATTTTCTATAAATAAAGGAAAAAATAGTGATGGATCAATAAAAATAAAGATACTAAAAAATTCAAAAACAACAGATAAAAAAATTCAAAAATACTTAAATAAACTAGAAACAGGAACATGTTTGTCTTATGTTTTTTATGATAAATCACAAAATATTTCTTTGATAGACTATTATATTAAAGAAGGAAATTATATAGATTTAAAAGTTAAAAATAATAATTATTGCAACATAGTAAATAATAAAATTAAATATGACACTTATAAAAATTTTGTTTTATTTGATGAAATAAAAGAAGAATATACAATAGCAAAATCTATAGAAGATGGATATTTTGTAGTTGACGGAAGTACACTACATAATGAAAATGATTTTAAAAGATTTAATAAACAAATAGAAGATAATAAAAATGCTTTTATAAGAATAATTACATCAAGTAATGGGTTTCCTGTAATAACAGATATTTACTATAAAAATAATTCTTATGAAATTAACTATGACAATAAAAGAGACGTTAATAATAATCCATCAAAAACATTATTTCAAACATTTAACAACCTAAAAATAAACGAAGGATATTTGACTGCTTATTCCTTTGAACCAAATGATGGAATTGTCATTGCAAAGGTCGGTTAATGGAAAATATTTGGGATAAAATTCATTTTTTATATAAAGACAAAAAAGTAGTTTATGATGACTGGCTTCTTAATTATAATGAAATAATAGAAACCGCAAGAAATGGAATCATATTAGATTTAGGCTGTGGAATGGGTAATAATACACTCTATTTAAAGGATAAGAATATTAAATGTATATCAGCAGACTATTCCGTAGTTGCCCTACAAACAGTAAAGAAAACAATAAATACAAACACCCTAGAAATGGACATAAGAAAAAAATTCCCATTTAAAGAAAATTCGCTTGACCTAATAATTGCTGATCTCTCTTTACACTATTTTAGTAAAACTGAAACAATAGAAATATTAAAAGAAATAAAAAGAGTATTAAAAAAAGATTCATATCTATTATTTAGAGTAAACTCTGTAGAAGATGTTAATCATGGAGCAATTGGTGGAGAATTTATTGAAGAAAATTATTATCTAACAGAAGGATATAATAAAAGATTTTTTAATGAAAAAGATTTAGAATTCTTTTTTAAAGATTTTAATAATAAGGAATTTATTAAAGATACAATGAGTAGATACACGAGTAAAAAGGTCCTTTATAGAGGAAAGTGTCAAAAATAATAAAAATTTTACAAAAAAGAATAAGAATATGTTATAATTATTAAAGATAGTAGGTGAGATTATGGGAAATGTTTTTGAAAATAGTATATTGTTAATAGGACCACCAAGTGTTGGAAAATCAAGTTTGAGTAGAATACTAAGCGAAAAAACAAGCATGCCAACAGTCTCTTTAGATGATAGTAGAGATAAATATTATTACGAATTAGGTTATGATAGAAATTATGCAAATAAACTTAAAATGGAAGAAGGGATTCTAGCTAGATATAAGTATTGGAAACAATTTGAAGCACACCATGTTTCTAAATTTTTACCAAACATTCCTGAAGAATCCATCATAAAATTTGAAGCTTCTCAAACGGTATACGAAGATCCTGAATTGTTTATGAAAGTATCAAATGAAATAAAAAAATATAACAATGTTATACTATTATTACCTGATATTGACTTGCATGAATCATGGCGTTTAGTTAATAAAATTGGTAAAGTTCCAGTTGGGTCTGATTTATCAAAACTAAATTGGCATCTTATCAGTAGTCCATGTAATGGTGAATTAGCAACATTCACAACATGTATTGCAGGAAGAACCTCAGAAGAAGTAGCAGATGAAATTATAAACTTTATAAATTCAAAAAAGAAAGCAATAAATTAAATGTTTATTGTTTTTTAATGACTTTCTAGATTAAAAATAATTTAAAGAAAATAAGAATATTATGATATAATTAATTTATGGTGGTAGAATGGATAAAACAGTAAAGGCTGGACTAATGGGTTTCATAGTAGGTGACGCCCTAGGAGTTCCAGTAGAATTTATAGATAGAAGTGTTCTTGAGATTAAACCCGTAACTGAAATGCTTGAATATGGAACACATAATGTTAAAAAAGGGACATGGTCAGATGACACCTCAATGGTACTTGCAACAATTGACTCAATTATAGAACAAAATAAAATAGACTATAAAGATATATCCCTTAAGTTTCAAAATTTCTTAAATTATGCAGCTTATACGCCTTATAAAGAAGTGTTTGATGTAGGAAGAACTTGCTTTAAAGCTGTAATGAGTTATAGTGAATCTATAGACCCTAGAAAGTGTGGACTCGACTCACTCTACGATAATGGTAATGGATCACTTATGAGAATGCTTCCTTTAGTATATTATTTAGATGATAAAAGATTTAAAGATATTGTAATTAAAAACTATGTTGATGACCTATCAAGTTTAACCCATAAACATGAAATAAGTAAAATGGGATGTTACCTTTTTGTTAAATATGCACTTTTTCTTCTTGAAGGTAAAAGTAAAGAAACAAGTTATACATTGCTTAAAATACTTAACTTTGACTACTCAAAAGAAACTATTGAAATCTATAATAACATTTTAAAGAACGACATTAAAAATGTAAAAGTAAAATCATCAGGATATATTGTAGATACCCTAGAATCTGTAATACACACAATTTTAAACACAAGTAATTTCAAAGAAGCATTATTATATTCAGTAAATCTTGGAGGTGATACAGACACTGTAGGAGCCCTTACAGGACTATTAGCGGGTATAATTTATGGGTATGAAGAAATTCCAAACGAGTGGATAGAAGTTCTTGCTAAAAATAAATTATTATTAAAAATAAGTGAAGTATACCAAATAGTTATCAATGAAAAACATAAAAAATACTACTAGAATATTTATTATTCTTTTTTTGTGTGCTATACTTGTATTAAGGTGAAATAAAATGGAAAAAAAATACAAAGATTTAGACTTTAACGAAAAAAAGATAGCATCAAGAATGCACGCTGCTTCAAGTAACCAAAATAGATATAGTTTTCCAATACTAATAGCAATAATAATAGTATGTTACTACATTAGTGAGTACGTTAACAGCTATATAGTAGTACCAATAATAATATTAGCGATAACATGGTACATAGCCCATGAGATTCAAGTAAAATCATGGTTTGACAAAAACAATATTAAAATAACAAAAAAAGAAATAAAATTATATGGAACAGAACTAGAAATTCAAAAAAAATTAAAGGAACTAAAAGATGAAAAAAAATTATCAAAACTTAAATTTAAAAGAAAAAAGAAAAATTTATAATTCTTTTGTTCTCTTAGATAAAAAGTTTAAAAAAAATTCCATCATATTATCTAGTCTCCTAATATTTTTATTACTAATAACACCTAAAATAGATGTATTAATAAGTATTGTTTTTATATTAATAGTCTATGCTTATTATTCATATTCATTAAAATTATCACAAGAATGGTACATTAATAATAACATCCCCAAAAATGATGAAATGAAAAAATTCAAATATAAACCTTATGGTCATCTATTAAAAGAACAAAAGAGAATTGTCTTAAAGTGCTTTAGATTATCAGAATATAATTATCCCTTAGAAAGAGTAACCTTCTACACTTTATCAGTACTCTCAATAATCTTGTTTATAAAAGGAAATATAAACTCAATAATTATGATTTATTTATTATTAATAATATTATTTTATCTAATATATGATCTTAAAAGAACAAAAAAATGGTATAAAAATTATTATAGAACAGGAAACATAAAAAATGAAACAAAATAAAATTACAATACTTGATATTAACAAAGAAATGTTTGAAACTAAACTTAATAATATAGATGCAAATAAAATAAGCGAAACAATAGAAAAAGCAAGTAGTTACATAGTTGATGGTGAAGAACTTATTCTTTCATCAAATGAAATTAAATACAATAACAAAAAAACTGAAATAAATTCTTATGACAACATAGCCCTTATTTTAGAGAAACTGGGAGCAAAAAAAATAAAATCAAAAGAATTTAAAAAAACACTTTATAACCTAGATAATGTTAAAATATCATTTGAATCGTGGCCTTTGATTCCACGCTTTGCAAGTCTTGAAGGAAATGAAGAAGAAGTTAGAAACATATTTCAAAAACTTAATATGACTAATAGAACAACAACTTATGGAATTAATGATATTTACGAAGAGATTTATGGAATTGATTTAGAAGATATAAAAAACTTAAGATTTTAAAACAGGAGAGGATGTTATGGAAGTTTATTGGATAAACAGCAGAGAAATAAAACTAACAATCGAAGATAAAAAAGAAATATTAACACCCGACCAAATAATTGTAAAATATGGAGAAAATATAGAGTTGATGACAAAAATTACAAAACTTTTAAAAAAACCTAAAAATGAAGTAATGGTAGTTTATGATAAAATACTAAATGAATCAACTTATGACGAAAAATATGCCATTCGCGAAAAAATAAACGATGGAAAAATGAAATTAGATGCTTATGAAATTTATATTAAAAATATAATGAGAACAAAAAAAGATAAAAGAGGAACATGTCAAGCATTTGCAATGCGTATATCTGATGAACTAGATATGATTGGAATAGAAAATTATATTATTGTTTCAGATTATCCTGACTTTAAGCATTACGCTAATCTTTATATTATGCAAGAATCTCTCCTAGTAGCGGACATTGCAAGTGATCTAATAGATAAAGAAATCAAAAAAGATGAAGGAGAAGAGGAATACTTTGAACCTGCTTCTAATCAAATACCATTAATAGATTATTTATACGATAATGACATAACTTATGTCATTGAAAAAATCGAAGACAATAATAAAAAAATTGAAGAACTAAATAAAAAACCAATTAAAAGTTTTGTGATTAACTATGAACTTAGTCACGACTTAATAAATTAGAAAGGAAGAAAATAATGAGTAAATTTGAATTAATTTTTGCAATTTTTGCAGTAGTAGTAGTAGTTTTTGTTATTATTAAAATAACTAGTCATTTATTATCAAAAAATACAAATGAAAAAGATATAATTAAAGCTTCAAAAGAAAGAACAAAAGATAAACAAGATACATCTGAAAAATAAGATAACTTGAAAAATTTAATTAAGTTAAAATAGATAGGATTTGATATATTTCAAAACATCTATTTTTTTCTGTTTCAATTTTATTCTTTTATAGCATAAAAAAATATCAAATATTTAGTTAATAGATTATCATTTTAAATAAAAGTTTGACAAGTTTATATTATTATGTTAATATATAGTTTAATTTCAGAGGAGGAATTTTTTTTATGAACAATAATTTAACAGGATATCCATCAATTGATAAACCACAAAATAATAATTATCCGTTTTTTTCAAAGCATCCATTAATACCTAATATGAGTGTGTATAACACCATAAAATTACTTAATAGTTTTTGTAAAGATAAAACAGCAATTGATTGTTTAGATATAACAGCAAGTTATAAACAGTTAATTGACGACGCAGTTACAATTTCAAGAGCATTAAAAGAACTAAGTGTCAAAAAAGGACAAATAGTTGCTATATCTATGGACAATTTTTATCAAGCGGTAGCATCTTTTATGGCTTGTAATAGAATAGGTGCAGTAACTACATTTTTAAATGGCGGAGCAGCACCAGAAGAAACTGAGGAGTATTTAAATTTATTTGAATCTCCAGTATTCATAAATTTTGATAAAACAAAAGAAGAAAACTTAAGATTTAAGAAAAATACTGATGTAAAACATATAATTACATTAAATAAAAAGAATATAAATAATTTATCATTAGAAGGTGATTATCATGTAACATCTTCTGACGATTTAATTGACTTTAATAGTTTAGGAAGTATTGCTAATTTTCAAAAGAAAGGCATTTCTAGTAATAATGGAAATGACGATTCTTTAATATTGTTTACAAGTGGTTCTACAGGAAAACCAAAAGCAGTAGTGTTATCAAACAAAAATGTTTTAGCATCTGGAATCTATATGAAAAACACAAGTAATGTTACCGCTTTAAGTGGAGATAGAACTTTAGTATGCGTTCCATTTATGTATCCTTATGGGTTTGCAACTTCAACACTGCTAACTCTTATGAGTAACAAAACTGCAATCCTTGCACCTAATATGTCAAAAGAAACAATTAGCAAATATTTAAAAAAGAATCCAAATATTGTATTTGGAAGTCCAGCACTTCTTGATTTAATCATGAAAAATGTTCCTGAAAATCAAGATTTATCTTCAATTTCTCAGTTCGTTTCAGGTGGTGACTTTTTAACACCTAGTCATTCTAAAACTGGTGTTGATTTTTTTGAACAACACGGAGCTAAAAATGTTGAAATGGGAAATGGATCTGGTAATGCAGAAACAGTAAGTTGCGGAACAGATTCTACTGGTATAGTAATTAGACCAGAAACTGTTGGAAGAATACTTGTTGGAACTGATGCCATGGTAGTAGATGAAGACACTATGGAAGAAAAAAAATATAATGAAGAAGGATTACTTTGTGTTTCTGGACATCATGTATTTAAAGGATATTTTAAAGACTCTGAAGCAACAGAACAAGCAAAATTTACTAGAGATGGTAAGACATATTTTAAAACTGGAACAATGGGATTCATTGATAAAGATGGATACTTTACTTTAACAGGAAGACAATCAAGATTTTATATTATATCAACATTAAACAAAGTTTATTGTGATCATGTTCAGTTAATGATATCTAATTTAGATGCTATTAAAGAATGTGCAATTGTAAAAGTACCAGATAATGATATGTTATATAAAAATAAAGCGTATATTGTATTGAATGATGGAATTGTTCCAAGCGAAGAAACAAAAGAAGAAATATTTAATGCATTTAATAGTTCTATTAAATCTTCAACTGGTGAAGTTGAACAATTAAAATGGTATGAAGTACCTTCTGATATTGAATTTGTGGATAATCTTCCAAGAAGACAAGGAACAGAAAAAATTGATTATCCATTTTTAGAAAAGGACGCTGAAAATAAACAAATACTATCTAATGAAAAAATTAAAAAGATAATCAAAAAATAGTAATTATGAAAAAAGATATTTCAGAATTATAATCTGATATCTTTTTTTTGCTAATTAATTATTTTCAAATCAACTTAAATAACTTTGTTTATTTCTTTTTTCATGATATACTTTATTAAGAAAAATTTTGAGGTGATAATATGGGAACAGGTATTTTCTTTCCTTTGTGTGCAATTCCATTTAGTTTAATTATTATAATTTTATTTTATAAAAAAGGACACATAGACAGTAAAGAAACATGGATATTTAATACATTAATAATATCTAATTTTATTGGATTAATTATAGAAATACTATGTACTTATGCATCAAATATATATTTAACTCATCCATTTATAAGTACACTAATATATAAATCATATTTGTTATATTTAATTGTTTGGATTTCAGTAATGGCTTATTATGTATTTTGTATGGCAAAAAAAGACAATATTATAAATCTTAAACTTATACCACTTTTTTTATGTTATTATGCTGTTATTATTATTATTTTAGCAATACTACCAATAGATATAATTATAAAAGATAATTTCTCTATAAGATATACTTCTGGATTAAGTGTTTATTTTACTTATTTTATAGCTGCAATAGCCATGACAGTAATGGCTGTAACATTAATAATACATCATAAAAATATTAAAGACAAAAGATATTTACCTGTTATATTATTTTTAATAATAGGAAATATTTCTTCGCTTATTCAATTATTTTATCCACAAATATTATTAATGACATATTTTGAGACATTAATTTGTGTTGTAATGTATTTTACAATCGAAAATCCCGATTTAAAAATGGTTGCTTCATTAGAATTAGCGCGTGACCAAGCAGAAAAAGCAAATCGAGCAAAATCTGATT
>JAVWBB010000029.1:0-13385 GCA_036649735.1 Bacilli bacterium | reverse complement strand
AGTGGAAGCACAGGAGTTGCTTGTTTAAATACTAATAGAAAATTTATAGGAATAGAATTAGATGAAAAATACTTTAATATAGCTAAAGAAAGAATGGAAGATATAATATAAAAATAAAATATACAAAGATATATAGGAGAAAATAAAATGAAAAAAACGATAGATTTAAATTGTACATTAGTTATAGATGGGGAAGATTTAGAGGAATCTTACTTTATAATTACATCAGAAAAATATGAAGAGATATTAGGATTTAAACCTGTTACATTTAAAGAAATATATGGAAATGATAATATTGAATTCAAAGATGGTGTAGGTGATAAAACTATTGTTATGAATGATGTATTGACAGATAAGATTGAATTATATGCTTATGAAATATTATATGATGAGAGTTTTGCGATGTCTACAGTTGAAAAGATTGGCATGATGTTAATTGATAATATGTACAACAAATTTGTTCACGTAAACTTTTCATTAGATAAATATGAATGTGAATGTGATAATTGTGAAAGAGATGTAGATTGTGAAGATTGTGAGTATTTTAATGATGAATTTAAAAACAATACAGAAGATTTCACAAGTCTATGTGATAAATGTAAATATAACGGTTCAGAATGTGATGTTTGCGAATTTGAACCAATAGAAGATAATGATAACCGTGAAATAGATATGTATTGCGAACCAATAGAAAATTGTGAAGATGATTGCGAAGATTGTCTATACTATAATTCAAAATGTTACACATGTTCTGCAACTACTTGTGATGGATGTGAATGTTTTCATATTGAATGTGGGGAATGTTTTAAAGGTTGTAATAAAAAGGAGAAGTAAACGTATAGTTATATAATAAAAAACTTATAAAACGATTAATTAATATAATAAAAATACACAAAAACACATAAAAACTACCGAAAAACGTATAAAAACTATAAGAAATCATTCAAAATAGTTAAAAATACACCGTTTTAGGTAGTTTTTTATTAATATTAACACATTTTATCAATACAATATTGACTTATAATATGAATAGGTGTATAATATTAATAAGAAGTTAATACACAATAAAGGAGATTAATATGAAGTTTATAGATAAATGTAGGAATAAAACAAAATAGGAATGGATAAAAATATAATAATTGAATATGAAAAAGCTATCAAGCAAATTAAATTAAATTCAGAGTTAGGAAGATATAATTCTGAATTTCATATATCACCATATTATGAAAATATAGATAAAATATATGAATATATAATTAATAAATTGAAATCAGAAGGGTTTAAGGTAGAAATTGAAAAGTATGGTTGTGGTCTATCTCATACGAGATTAAATATAAATTGGAAAAAATAAAGGAGATTAATATGAGATTAAGTGAGCTAAAAGATGGTATGATAGTAGAATTAGAAGATGGGGGTATTAGACAAGTTAAATATTTGCATATGGGAGGAGAAAAATGTGAGTTAGTGCTATTTGACGGTTCAATATTATTCTCTAAGTTAGATAAATACGATAATTATATGAAATCTGAATTTTATATAAATATAGATAAAGTCTATACATCTGATTACGAATTGTTATGGGAAAGAACTTATAAAGATAATCCCATATGCTATGATTCATTAGTAGAATTATTCGAGGAATCATGTGGAGAGCAAGGTTGCCCTCAATGTAAGTATAATAAATATAATAAATGTCAAATAGCATGGATATTAGATAACTATAAAATTGTTAATACTGACAATAATGTCAATGACAATAATGATATAATATTTATGAATATAGACAATGCAAAAGAAATGATAGAAAATATGAATCAACTTATGGATTAGATATAAATATATCTCATGGTGGAAAATTTAATTACATTAGAAGAATTTAAGGAACGTATGAATAATGTGAAATTTGTTAGCGAAGATAATAAATATACTTGTTTAACTATAAATGGAATTTTATTAATTAATGAATATGAATTATTAGATTCAAATACAATAAATATCCATATGTTAACTAAAAAAATAGAATTGTGCGACAAAAAAAGATGAAGAAGTTTATAAAGAGTTGAATGGATGGTTTATTAATATGTGTTGTGGTAGTTGCAGTAAATGTGAGTTAAAATGGGCAACTGAAAATTATAGATTAACTAAAAAGGTGGTAATATGAAAATAGGAATAACAGGTGATACACATGGTGACTTATACTTCTCACAAATATATAAAGCTAAAAGACTTGGGTGTGACACTTTAATAATATGTGGAGACTTTGGATATATATGGTATGACGACAGTATTAAGCAAGAGAAACAATTGGATTATATGGATAAAATAGGTATTAAAATATTGTTTGTGGATGGCAATCATTGTAACTTTAATAAATTAAATTCATATCCAATAACTGAAATGTATAATGGAAGAGTTCATAAAATAAGAGAAAATATAATTCATCTAATGAGGGGTGAGGTATATTTGATTGACAAAAAGAAATTCTTTACATTTGGTGGTGCAGAATCAATAGATAAACATTTGAGAAAAGAAAATAAGTCATGGTGGAAAGATGAACTATGTAATGTGGATGAAGTAAATAATGCTGTTGATAATTTATTCAAATACGATAACAATGTTGACTATATAATAACTCATACAACTTATGATAAGGTAATTAGAAACTTAGGATTCTATGAGAGTAATACCGATGTAACAAGTCATTTTTTAAGAAATGTTAACGATATAATTAATTATAAACATTGGTATTTTGGTCACTTTCATAAAAATCACAATATAGAACATTTAAATACAACGTGTGTTTATAAAGATATAATAAAATTAAAATAAAAGGAGATATTAATTATGAAAATATATATACCAAGTAAGTATATATACAAGTATACTAATTTAAAAAATTTATATGGAGATGGAATGGATTTAATAGTAAATGATAAATTTTTAAATGATTCCAACCTACAGTTAGGTTGGGTAAATATAATTGGTATTAATGACTCCATATTTGGAGATTATCAATATGACGATATAGATGAGCTTAAAATAGATTTATTTATAGCTTACAAACATATGTCCGAAGATAATAATGATGTAAAAAAAGAAGAAAAAATAAGCGATATGTTAGTAGAGTGTTATAATTTATTTATAGAATTAGACCAAACTCATCCAAGTGATATTGATGATTTTGTTAACGGAATACATGGGTTACAGAAAATAATGGGCATGAGGGAACTTAGAAGATTAAAACCCAATAAATATCCAACTAAAAAATAAAAGGAGATTAATATGTTAAGCAACTTATTTAATAATTTACATTTAGTTAACTTAGACAATGGTAAAGAAACTAAGATAGATAGTAGATACGAAGAATTCTTACTTGAACCGATTGGCTTTAATAATAATAATATATCTATATATAATTCAAAAGGTATAGATATTAAAATATACTTAGATAACATAGACAAAGAGTTGTTACTTATAGATTCTAAAGAGTTATTAAACGGTAGCTATTTAGAATTTGATATAGGCTTTAAAATTAACGATACTATGTATTACTTAACAATAGCAAATATACCAAAATATATGCTTAATAAATTTAGTGAATCAGAAATGTCGTCAATGTTTAATAAAATAATATCACATTTAACAAGTATAAATTACAACTTTAGCAATAGTGAAAAAATAGATTTTGAAAAATATATAAATAGAATTGTATGGAGGGAAGATTTATAATGTTTTTAAATAAAATAATAGATATAATTAAAGGCAATAGTAGGCACTCAACCAAGTGTGGCAAGGTTTATTATGGAATGGATGCTATTAATAAACTTATGAAAAATAATAAAAAAACAAATGAGAGATTTAAAAATATAGATGGAGTATTAATGTCGGATTTTAGTATGGCTAATGATAGATGTAAAATAGATATAAATCATGTTGATGATACTACTGTGTCATATACATCTGAGAATATTTATATTGAAATACCTAATAATAGCATAGAATATATACAAGAATTCAAGGGGTATAGACTTAAAGCTATATTAAAAAGATACGATGGTAAAACATATAAAATAATTAGTACAGATGCAGATATTATAACATTTGCTCGTTCAAAAATTATAATAAAACTTAATAATTTAAAATTAAAAAGGATAGGTGATTTAAATTAGAAATTTAAAAGAAATTATGATAGAAATTATAGCCGATGTAATATATGAGGTGTTTTTAGATAGTGATATAGATATGAGTAGAGATGATAGTTTAAAATGTAGTAAATGGTATTTAGATGACACTATAAGCAATGAAACAGTAGTAATATCATATAAATCATTAGATGTAGTATGTAGGGCTATAATGGAGAATGAGAATAAACTCGAAGATTATGAAAGACTTATAAAATGGTAGATATAAAAAATGGTAGACTATTAATCTACCATTTTTTTTGTGCTTATATATAACTGCATTAAAATAGGCAACCTTTATTAGTTGCCTATTTTACTATTTTATATACATTTTTAACTTTTCCGTGAATCTATTTATTATTCTGTTAACATAGCTTTGGCTTACATTATGTCTTTTTGCTAATTGTCTATGTGTTGTATAAGAATCATTAGCTATACAGTTAAAGTAATCAATACACACTTCTTTTTGCTTATCATTCATCTTTTCTTTATTTATTATATCAAACACTTCTCTTAGCATTATATTTGACTCACATTCCATTTCAACGTCTACTCTATCATCTTTTATCATATCACTTATGTTTATACTTTCACCACTATTTCCAACACTTTGAGGTTTATCTAATTCTACCTTTAAATGGTCTTTTAATTCTTTTTTCATAGTTCTTGAACGTTTGTTAGTTTTATCATTGTATTCATTTTTATAAAAAGCACATATAATCTCATTTCTCATACATTTATTTAAAAAGTTTAAAAATGAAGAACCGTTGCTATGGTCATATGAATTTACACTCTTCATAAAAGATACCGAAGCACATGACATAAGTTCACTTTTATCCTTTGTCACATTTACATAACTTCCAATTTTCATATATATGAATCTGTAACAGTTTCTAAATAATATATCTAAATTTTCTTCCTTATCTATATTGTTTTGTATCTTATATATAAGATAATCGTGGTACTCACCATAATTATTAAACTCTTTCGGCATATCATTAACTTTTATATCATAACATTCTATATTTTCTCTCATTTAACATATCTCCTATCACATTATTTATTTTATATTATAATAATAGGCACATTTTTATAATATGTCAATAGCTATGGCTATTTTCTTATGCAATTTAAAGAATTTATATGATATAAATTGTCTATATTTCTAAATAAGTCATTTAACAAATCTTCTTTACTAAATTTATACATATTAGCTATCTCGTATAATGTACAATAAAACTCCCAATTACCGTCACAGTATGAAGTATTTAACAAATTCTGTAAACCTAATTTGCACTCAACTAAAAATCTTGTGTTTCTACTTAATTCTATTTCATGATAATTATTCATATAATATTCTTGAGGAGTGTCACCAAAATTAAGCGACATAGCTTTCCAATCTAATATCATTTGATTTATATGTTTTTCACTCATATCTATTGGTTTATCTAGTTTAAAATAAGATAAATCGCTATAATAATTACCATTACGTCCATTGTTAATAAAACCATTCCAATCATAACACCAATAATTCCAATGATGTTTATTTTTCATAAAATGATGAATCCAAGCCTTATTAAAATTATAATAACAGTATTCATGTTTGGTTTTTATTGATATTTTTACACTATTACCACTTTCTATAATATTATTCCATTGATTTCCATAACTTCCATAAAACCAATTAGTATATTGAACAAACTCATGGATTCCAAATTTACTCATATCATGAGTTAGTGATTCTACGAATAGTTTAAATTTCTTTTTATTTGAATAGTAATATTCTCCCCAAGTATTTATTTTATTTATTTCGTCAAGTGAAACCTTTATATAATTTTTTTTATGATTGATAACATATTTAAAATATTTCCAATATTTACTCATTATTTATTTTCTCCTTCTAACTTCAATGTTAAATCGTAATCTATTATATACACGTCTGCATTATTCTCTATTAATGATATAACTGATAGTTCTATATTGTATGAATTGTACTTTATATTAACACAAGGTACTTGCCAAGAACATGAGTATAATTCATTGTCCAAATATTCATCTTTAATTATTATATCATTAAATATCTCTTCTTTTCCATTAGGAAATTTAACCATTATTGATTTTATCCTATCTGCGTAGATATCATAATTAATCGAATCAATATATTTATTCTCAACTTCAACTTCTACAAATAAATCTGGCAAAACTTCATCGTATATAATCCTTATAGGCTTATTCTTTATCATATCAATTTTTGTATCATCACAAACTCTTAAATATTCCTTCATATACTCTTTTTTAATTCTTTCTTCTTTTATTTTCATATATATTTATTCCTTTTAATAATATTTTAGTTATCAACAATGCTATTGATAGACTTGCAATTATAAACAACATATCACACAACATTTAATTCACCACCTACCATATATTATGCTTTTTTAAGATTTTATACAACTATATTTCACCAATAATACATAATATTTAATATTAACTAAGGTATCACATTCAAAAAATAAAAAAGTCTTACTAATACATATGTATAAATATACTAAAAAGGAAGGTAAATAATATGAAAAGTTTATTCGGAGGAAATACGGAATTCTTTAATGGGAAAGAATGGATTAAGATAAAAGATTATAAGAAACATGATAAGGTATTGACATATGGGTTAGATGGATATGCTAAATTACAAACACCGACTAAATTTATAAAGGAAAAGATAGAATATATAAATAAACTTTCAATGGGTAGATTAGATATGTATTTATCAGATGAAGCTTTATTTATAGGTAAAACTAGGTCTAATGTAGAGAATCATACGTTTACATTAAAAGAGTTGTACATGTCCAATATGTCCCTTTTAACTCATTGTCACCTATACAATACATTCCAATATGAAGATTCTAATAGTTTGTTAAGCACGTCTAAGTTAAGAGTTATGGCTAACTGTATTATAATTGGAAATATAGATAATAGTAGTAATTGTACTGTTATAAAAAATAAAAGTGATGCTAATGAATATAGATATTTATTAAAAACGTCAAAAATAAAGTATACATCAAAAAAATCCAATGATAAAGAAATATTTAAACATAGACTTCCAAGAAGTATTGATTTATTATTGGATAATATGTTAAACTTTAATAGAGTTGAAGCAAATGTAATAATGGATGAAATTCACAAAATTTCTAACGGTAGGAAAATATTAATAAAAGACAATAGGTTTATAGATTTTATGCAAATGATTTATACATTAGGTGGAAAAAGGTGTATAGTAAACAATAATAATATTTCAATAAGCAACAAATGTACTACTAGAATTGGTAATGTAGAAAGTATAAAAAATAATATTATAGAAGAAAAATTCCAATACTCATTTATTGTACAAAACGAGTATATAGTGGTAAGAAATAATGGTGTTATAAATATTATGGGTGCATATAGAAAAATATAATATGCTAATAATATTTTTTTTACAACTATATGTTGACTTAAAATAAAAATAATACTATAATTTAAGTATAATTTATTTTAAGGAGAGATGATAAATGGGAAATGATAAAAGTTATTCTGTAGAGGGAAGTGTAATAGAGTTTACGCTAGATAAACATATATATAAAAAAGAAGCATTTCAAATATGCCGTGTTTATAGCAAATCTGAGCAAATAAAACATATGGTTAATAAAATATACGGCAACATATCTATAAAAGGTAAGATGCCACTTATAAAGTCTTCCATAGTATATAATGCTACCATAATATCAATAGAAGAGAATAAATTTGGGTATACGTTAAATGTTGATATGGTGTATCCAAGAGATTTCTCTTCTGATTCAATCAATACTGATAAAGATATGATTAATTTTATAGAGGTATTCATAGGAGAAGGTACTGCCGATAAAGTCAGAAACATAAATGGTATATGTAAAATAATACAAGAAAAAGATAAAGATAAGCTTGTAAGTATAAAAGGCATAGGATATAAAATTGCTGACAAGTTAATACAGACATATGATGATGATGCAGTTGGAAGTAAATTTTTAATAAAATTAAAGAAATTAGGATTTTCTGATAATGAAGTAAATAAATTAAGTGAATTGCATGGTAAAAATTTAATAACATCTTATGACTTAATAAAAGAAGATATATTTAAGTTAGTTTTTTCAAACAATTTCAGATTAGATAGAATGGATGAAATATATTTAAACGGTTTAGGTGGAAATAAAACAGATATGAAAAGAATAAATGCCTATATATGGAAGGGTTTAAAGGATTTTATGTATGATGGCTATAAAAGTTATGCCACGTTAGAAGAGTTTTATAATCTTGAAGTTATAGACAATGTAAGATACAACATAGGGGATGAACTGTTGGATAAATGTATAAAAAATTCAATAAGCGACAAGAGATTGAATATTATAGACGATAAGATAATAACTACTTATTCAGAATATCAAATAGAGATGAATTTAATTAAATTGTTAAATGAAATATCAAATAATAAATCATATAAATTAGAAATAGATGACATAGATAAAGAGTTGAATATACAAGAAGATATAATAGGATTTAAACTTAACAAAGGTCAAAGATATGCAGTAAAAGATATATTATTAAGTGATAAGTCGATATGTATGTTAAATGGTTTGGCTGGAACGGGTAAAAGTAGTGTAACTAAAGTTATACTTAATATATATGAAAAATATAATAAAGGAGATTTTAGACTATGTGCTTTAAGTGGTAGAGCTAGTAGTATACTCGGAGAAAGTAGTGGGTATAAGGAATGTTCTAGTACAATTCACAGACTTCTAGGTAGAGACGAATATGGTCAATGGTTATTTAATTATGACAACAAATTTACCAACACAGATATATTATGTATGGATGAAATAAGTATGGTTGACTATTACATGCTATATAGTGCTTTAGCTCCATGTAATGAAGGTTTAAAAGTTATACTTTTAGGAGATGATGGGCAATTACCTTCTCTATCTTTTGGGTCTACGATAGAAACTATGAAAATGTTCGATATACAAGTAAATGAATTGACACAAGTGATGAGACAAAGTGAAGATGCTTATATATTAAAAATAGCTTCTGATGTAAGAGGTGGAGTGAATCCATTTGAAAATATTAAATATAGATGGTATGGTGATGATGTAGAGGTTTGTATAGGTGACAGTTATCGATATATGTTAGATAGTTTTATAGAAGATTATAAAAAAGATAAAAACTCATCTATAATAGCTACAACTACAAAATCTAAATCAGATAATATAAATTTTGATATACAAGATATATTAATATCAGAAGGATTAATTAATACAAAAGAAGACTGTATAACAAAACCGAGTAATATTAAAGGAAAAATGTTTAAAATGTATGTTGGTAATCATATAATGGTGTTAAAAAACAATTATAACTGTATAAATTGCGATGGTGTAAAAAAAGAAGACTTATTTAAAACAAATCCGTTCAATGAAAATGAAGACAGTATAGTAGATATAAAAGAAATGTTAAAAGAAGAAGATGAAATATTTAATGGTGAAATATATTTAATAGAATGTATAGTTGGAAAATATGTATTATTAACGGATGGCAACAAAAGTTTATTAGTAGAAAGTAAAAACTTAGATTGTACATTAGCCTATTCATGTAATGTTCATAAATTACAAGGTAGTGGATTCAAAAATGTATATGTTTATCATACAAGTGACTATGTAGATACAAATATAATGGTATCAAAACAATGGATGTATACTGCATATACAAGAGCTAAGGTTAAGTTATCCATTCACACAGATGTTTATAGAAATTTAACTAAAGGAATCAATAGGGATGCCATTGATGAGAAATGTACAATAGTAGAATATGTAATGGGTGAAGATAGATAAAGTATAAAATTAAAATATATCAACCGTTTACGTTGTTTTATTGGATAATTTCAATGGTTAATATAAACTTTACAAGTTTGTACAAAACACTTATGTCTATTAATAATATATATTATATTATATATCTAATAGTGTTTTGTACAAACTTGTAATACTATACATTTGTACATTGTACGAATTAAAAATATAAGTACAATGTACAAATGTATAGTATTACATTATAATTGAAAGGTGGTAATTTAATGAATATAAAAAATATAGAGTTAGAAAAAGAATATAGTTGGAAGGATTTATGTGAATTACTTGATATACCATATAAAACTGGAAATTCAAAAATAAAACAAATTAAAGAATTTGAAAGTCTATGTAAATATAGAAAAAATGGTATAAAAATTATAATAGAAGAAATATATGATGCACCTAAGAAGATAGAAAACAAAAGAAAAGAAGGTTCAAGAAGAGGAATAGGTAATAAAAATTCTATAAGTAAACTTATGTCTTCAGCGATTATGTATAAGGTTACAAATTCTAATGATGGTTATTTATGTGCAGGAATAAATAATTGGCTATTTGAAATAGGAGTTGTTAGGAATGAATTTGTTAAAAAGAATAGAGCAATGTTCAATAATATGACAAATAGTTTTATTAAAACAGAAGAGCAAGAATTAACTGAAATGGATAAAGATTTTATAACATTGGAATATAGTAGCCTAAGATATCATTTTATATCAGCATTAGAAAGAATAAGAAAAACAAAATTGGCAGATTATTTTATAACTTGTAAAATAGGATGTTCTCAAAAAGGTACTGTTGGGTGGACTAGGGAGCTTGACGAAGATGAAATAAAAATATTATATAAAGAGAAAGATAGGTTGTATAAAAAATATGAAATAATGAATGAATACGATTTGTTATATGGAAATGAAAGTATTGGTGTTAAGAGAGATATTTATATATATAATGAATTTAGAAAAGATTTAAGAAAAGTACTATACGATAATTGGAAAGCTAACTTTGAGTTTACTGCTTATAAGGTTATACTTAAAAATACAAGCGATATGGCTTTTAAAAAAATAGATAATGATTTTTTCGAAGGGTATAGTTTGGCATTTTTAAAAAGTAGCATATATGCTAAAAGAAAAAGAAGTGCCGAAAAAAGACAAGAGGAAACAATTAAAAAATATAAAAAAATTGATAAAGAAGGAAATTTTTTCGATAATACAAATAGAATATATCTTGAAAATATGAAAATAAGTAAAGTTGATTTAAATAAAATAAACGGAATATATGTTGAATTATGGGATTATCTATTTAAAGAATTATTAGATTAAATAATATGGATTGGTGATTGTATGAATGTAAACGAATTAAAAAAAGGTAGAGTTTTTAAAAATTGGAAAGATGTATGTGATACTTTGAGTTTATCTTATAGGAGTAAATATAGTGAATATGAATTAAGTAAATATTGTAAATGGCATAAAGAAGGTAGAAGTGTTATAATAGATTCCGTGTTCAAGATTCAATTAGAAGATGGAAATGTGATAATCATAAACAGCGATAAATTAAAATCTATAAATGTTGGACAATTGTTCCCAAGTAATAATAAACTTATTAAACATTTAGAGTTACCTTATCATAGAAATAAAAATGAAAAAAATGAATTCTTAGATTATATAGGAGAATATATAAAATATGAATCAACCAATAATAAAAGAGCAAAAAATGAAATAAGGATTACAAATGTAAGTTTAGATAAATTTATAGAACCATTAAAAAGAGAGGATAAAAGAGTTGTATACAATTTTTATTTATACAATGAAAGCAAAGAGTTTAAGGGATATTATGTGTATGCTCATTATATAAATGATGAAATTATATATATAGGTAAGGGTAGTAAGTGTAGAGCAACTTCGTTTGTAGGAAGGAATTATACTGATAAAAATTTGACAAAAATAGATATAATTAAAAGATTTGGCGATGATGAGATAGGGGCGTTAAAGTATGAAAAAGAACTTATTGAATATTATAAATCTATTGGACAATGTAGGTATAATGATTTGATTTATCATACTGGAAAATTAAGGAATACAAGTTTAAAGCAAATTAAATTACAAACCAAGTGTGAAAATTTAATAAAAAAAAGAAATGAGTTAATTGAAAGGGTTAATGAAATAAATTTAAAAATAAATGAAATAAGAGATATATTAATAGAATGACGAGATAATTGTATATTTATACGTTAAAAACATAGTGTTTTCAATGGTTTCAATTTTTTATATACTAAAATTTGAGGTAAAAAAGTGTGCAACGAATAAAAAGGTGGTGATATTTAATGATTAATATATGTGTAATTGGGCATCGTCCTAATAAAATTTATGGGTATGATATATATACTGAAAAGTATAACTTATTAAGAGATAAAATGCAAGAGATTATATTAAGTATAAAAAAATATTCTAATATAGAACATGTTATGTGTGGAATGGCTTTAGGTTGGGACACAATAGCTTTTGAAGAGTTTCATTTTAATCATAGTGAAATTAAAATAGTTGGGTGCATACCTTTTGCAAATCAACATTTATATTGGCATAGGGATTCAGATGTAAGGGTATATAATGAAATGAAAAAAGTTTCTCATAAATTAGTATACGTTGATACTATTGATAAATATAAAGTAAATGGAACAATAGACGGCGAATGGAATGTAATTAAGATGCAAAAGAGAAATGAGTATATGGTTGATAATTCAAATGTTATTATATCTTGTTGGGATGGTGTTAAAAAAGGTGGTACATGGAATTGTTTGAAATATGGATTGAAATCCGATAATATTAAGAAAATAATAATCATTAATCCAAAAACATTAAATATAGAAATAATAAAATAATAAAAATAATCCCATTATCTATTGACTTAAAATAAAATTAAGTATATATATAAATATGATATATATTTAATTAGGGGGAATAGATGATGGGATTATTTAATGGAAGAGAATTGGATGAGATAAAAAGGTTGAAATCAATAGTAATAAATTTAGAAAACGACAAAAGTGAATTGGTTTATAAGTGTGAATCAACACAACAGTCACTATATGATTCAATTGAAAGTAATTCTAAATTATTAAAAGACAACAATTGTTTAAAAGAAGATAATAAAGAGTTAGAAAATATGATAGATTATAATATAGAACAATTTGAAAATTATAAAAATGATATGTATGCTTATATTAAAAATATAAAAAATGAAAATAAAGAGTTAAAGTGTAAGAGAAATTTAGATGTAAAAGAATATAAAAAAGAATTAAACA
>JAVWBB010000028.1:0-13783 GCA_036649735.1 Bacilli bacterium | reverse complement strand
AAAAATAATATTCATTAAACTTAAAAAAACGCTTAAATTTAATTTGAACGTTTTTAATATCGATTTTTTAATTATAATATTCTATTATTAACATTATTATTCATCCCAGAAAGTGAATCATATAAAAACTACTTTATATTAATAAAATAGTTTTTGTTATTGATATTATAGTACAATTGCAATCATATTAGTTGAGCCTTTGTTTACTATCTTTGTTAATGTATTTTGTAATTTAAAACGAATATTATCAGGCATCATAGCAATTTTTGATTGAATACCTTCTTGAACAATTGCATCTAAACTTCTTCCAAATATTTCACTTTTCCATACATTATTTGGATTTTCATCATCCTTAGTTAAATAATTAATTAATTCTTTACTTTGCATTTCACTACCAATAATCGGTTCAAAAGTACTTTCTACATCAACTCTTATCATGTGAATTGAAGGTGCGACTGCTTTTAATTTAACTCCATATCTACTACCTTGTTTAGTAATTTCTGGTTTATCTAATTTCATATCTAAAAGTGTCGGAGATGCTACTCCATAGCCTGTTTGTTTAACCATTTTTAATGCATATTTTATTTGATCGTACTCACATTTTGAATCTGAATATTCTTGAAATAAACTAAGTAACTGAGCTTTATTATTAAAATCAATATCAACTATTTCTTTTAAAACCTTATCATATAATTCCTCAGGTGATTCTAAAGTAATTGTTACTTCGCCTTTTTCTGGACTTACGTTGCTTAAATATGACTTAGAAATAATATCGTTATTTAAGAAATGTTTAGTTATACTTTCAATATCTCTTAGTTTATCAACTTCAACAACACTTTCTCTAATTGCATCAATATAACACTTTTTTACTTCATGCGTTGGATTTAATATTGCTACCCATTCTGGCATATTAACTTTGATATCAATAACCGGAAATTCGTATAAAGCTTCTCTTAAAATATTATACATATCTTTTTCATTCATTGCTTCTACGCTAATAGGAATTGTTGGAACATCATATTCATCTCTTAATGATTGAGCTAAATTAACTGTCTCTGGTAAAGTTGGATGAGCCGAATTTAATATTACAATAAATGGTTTACCTAATTCTTTAAGTTCTCTAATTACCCTACCTTCAGCTTCTAAATAATCTTTACGATGGAATTCACCAAATGAACCATCTGTTGTTACGACTATGCCTATTGTTGAATGGTCTTTTATAACTTTCTCTGTCCCAATTTCTGCTGCTTCAATAAAAGGAATGGCCTCATCATACCAAGGCGTTTTAACCATTCTAGGACCTTGCTCATCTTCATGCCCTTTAGCGTTATCAATTACATAACCAACACAATCAATTAATCTAATATTACAATTAAAATCATCAATAACAATATTTGCCCCATTATTAGGTACAAATTTAGGTTCAATTGTCATAATTGTCTTACCTGCTGCTGTTTGAGGTATTTCGTCTAGCGTTCTTTTTCTTTCATATTCATCTTTAATGTTAGGCACTACAATAGTCTCAATTACTTTCTTAATAAAAGTACTTTTTCCTGTTCGAACTGCGCCCACTACCCCTAAGTAAATATCACCTTTTGTTCTTTGGGCTATGCTTTTTATAATTTCAAACTTATCCATAAATTCACACTCTTTCTTTATTATTCATTTAAATCTATGTATAAATATTTTATTTATAACAAAAAAAGAATTATTAATTATTCTTTTTAGTTAATATTTTCATTGCTTCGTTAATAGGAACAATATTTTCATTGAAATTAAATTGATTATTCAAATCTTTTGGAACAAATAAAGTCTCAATATAATCAAAATTAATTAAACCTTGTAAATAATAATTAATGGCTAATAATTGATTTTTAGACAAATCAACAATATCTTTAGGGAGAAATAAAACTCCACTCTTATAATTTGGAATACTAGAATTTAAAAAAACTATTTCTCCTAGACTAGCAAAATACATGGCATAACTCATTTCAGGACAATTAATACAACAAATCTGACTAGGTATCTTAGAAGTTACACTCTCAATGTATGTAAGGCAATCATTAACAAATTCTCTATATCCTAAATATAAAAGTTCAAAAGAACTATTTTCATGGCTATCAATACTAATAGGATAATGAATTATGCAATCATACTTTTGTGATATGATAAACCCTATTTTATTCATAAAAGGCTTTTTAGTAAAGAAATTATCACTAATCTTTGTCATATTTAATTTTACTTCATTCATACTTATTCTCCACTTACTAAGTATAATCTAAAAACTAATTATTGGAAAGATATTTTTTATAAATTTGTTCATACTATTATAACAGGAGGAACTATGTTGAAAAAAATTAAAAAAGATATAATTATTAGCATTATACCTATTTTCATTCTTGGAACTTTATTTCATTTTCTATTTGATATAAGTAATAATAATATATTAATTGGCTTAATTTCACCAGTTAACGAAAGTGTATGGGAACATTTAAAATTATTATTTATTCCAACTATTTTATGGTATTTAATTTATAGTAAATTTAATTCTATTATTAATAAAGATAAGTGGTTTAGTGCTTTAATAATATCTTTATTTAGCAGTATGATAAGCGTAATTGTTCTATATTATACTTATATGGGAATATTTAATATTGAATTAGTTATTGTCGATATATTAATATTTCTAATTAGTATTATTATCGGCCAATTATTAGGGTATTATTATTATAAAAATGCCTCTTTTGTTTTTGATTATAAAGTCAGTTTTTTAATATTATTAATAATATTTTTTGTCTTTACAATCTTTACATTTAACCCCCCTAAAATACCTTTATTTTATGATTATACTACTAATTCCTATGGTATTAAATTAAGTCGTTAACGTCTTTAGGTACTTTGTCATTAAGGACAGCATTTACTATTTTATTAGTCTTTTCAGCACTTACTTCTTTGCCTGTTAAAGCCGATATTTCGCTAATTAAATCGCGAAGTACCCCTTCATCTTTCATATTTGATCCTTGGAGTTTACTAGCTAAAGAAAGTAGTGTTCCTTTGCCTATATTGGTCTTGTCTTCTATTTTTTTAAATAAGTTATCATTAAACATAAAAAGCCCTCCTACAACAATATATGTAGTTGGGCTTTTATTGTGCTTATTCTTCAGATTTATTTTTAAATTGTAAAATAATAGGAGTACCTGTAAAGTCAAAACTTTCTCTTATTTTATTTTCTAAGTATCTCTCATAAGAAAAATGAACAAGGGTTTTACTATTTACATGAAATGTAAACTTAGGTGGTTTAGTTCCTGATTGATTTACAAAATATATTTTAAGTCTTTTTGTTTTATATGAGGGTGGTAAATTTAATTGATAAGCATCCATAATTACATTGTTTAAAACGCTAGTTTTAATTTCTTTGGTAATATTTTCACTTACTTTAACAACTTCCGGCATAATTGTATGAAGTCTTTTCTTAGTTAAAGCAGATACAAAAACAATTGGAGCATACGGCAAGAATTGAAATTCACTACGAAGAAGTTTGGTATATTCTTTTGTATCAGGATTTGTTACTTTATCCCATTTATTAACGACAATTATCAAACCTTTTCCTTGTTCTAAAGCATAACCGGCAATATGTTTATCATGTTCAACAATTCCTTCTTCAGCATTTATAACTAAAAGGGCAATATCACAACGATCAATTGCTTTTAAACTTCTAAGCAAACTATATTTTTCAATTGTTTCAAAGACACGTCCACGTTTTCTAAGTCCGGCTGTATCAATAATAACAAACTCTTGTTTTTGATACATAAATGAAGTGTCTATCGCATCTCTTGTCGTTCCGGCTATATCGCTTACTACGACTCTTTCTTCATCAAGTATTGCATTTATCAAACTACTTTTTCCAACATTTGGTCGACCAATAACACTTATTTTTAATCGTGTGTCTAAGTCTTTTTCTTCGGCTTTAGAAAAGTTTTTTGTAATTGTATCCATAAATTCTCGATAATTAGTACTATGCTCCGCGCTTATTGGGACATATGTTTCAAATCCTAATTCATAAAAATCATAAATGTTATCACGTGATGATTTGTTATCCACTTTGTTAATAGCAACAATCACTTCTTTTTGTGACTTAAATAAGATATCTCTAATTGCTAAATCATTAGGCGTTAATCCTTCTTTTCCATCGACAATAAAAATAACTAAATCAGCTTCCATAATAGCTATTTCTGCTTGAACTTTAATTTCACTATTAAATAAACCTGTTGAAACATCAATTCCACCGGTATCAATTAAATTAAATCTATATCCATTATAATTAACTTCTTCATAAATCCTATCTCTTGTAACACCTGGAGTATCTTCAATAATTGATACTTTTTTACCTACCATTTTATTAAACAATGTACTTTTACCGACATTGGGTCTTCCTACTAATGCAACTGTTTTCATAATGCACCTCTTTTTCTTGTTAATTATATCAAAAAAAAGACTATTTAGCAATTTAAATAATCTTATATATTATGCACATCATTTAGTTATTTATGCTTATTTAATAATGATTTTTTGCTTTTGTACCTCTTTGAGTAAAAATGATGGCAAATGCTTTTCAAAAATTGTAAATTATCTAAAAGGTCGATTAAAGAAAATAAAAATATTACTGGCATAAATTTATAACGCAAAAAAGTTAACAATTATACTTAATTTTACACTTATGTGATAGCATTTTTTTTATAATTGTGATACCTTAATATAGGAGGATTTAGTAGTATGGAAAATAACAATACCCTTGGTCTAATAATACTTGATAACATCAAAGATTTTGGCAAAAAAGTAACTGACAATTTAAATGTTATTAGGAGAGACACCGTTGATTATCAAATACCTATTATAGAAACTAGATTTAATAATGGTGAAGGAAAATTAAAAATAACTCGTAGTGTTCGTGACAAAGATATTTTTATCTTAACTGATGTAGGCAATTATAGTTGTACTTATAAAATGTTTGATTTTATTAATCACTTTGGACCTGATGAACATTTTCAAGATACTAAACGCGTAATTGAAGCTATTAAAGGACAGGCTAATAGTATAACGCTTGTTATGCCTCTGCTTTATAATTCAAGACAACATAAAAGAAAAGGAAGGGAATCACTAGATTGTGCTGTTGCTTTAAGAGAATTAGAAGCAATGGGTATTAAAAATATTATTACTTTTGATGCCCATGATCCAAATGTTCAAAATGCTATACCTTTATGTTCATTTGAAAATGTTTTTCCTACTGTTTCAATATTAAAATATTTTATTGCTCATGAAGAAATTGATTACACTAATACTTTAATAATAAGTCCAGATACCGGGGCAATGGATCGAACATTATATTATGCCGATATGTTAAAGTGTAACGTTGGAATATTTAGCAAACGTCGTGATTTAACTAAAATAGTTAATGGCAAAAATCCAATTGTTGCTCATGAATATATTGGAAAAGATATAAACAATGAAGTAACTATAGTTGTTGATGATATGATAGCATCCGGAGATTCTATTTTAGATGTTGCTAAAGAATTAAAAAAAAGAGGGGCCAGCAAAGTTTACTTAATTGCTACTTATTCCCTATTTACTATGGGATATCAAAAATTCGATGAAGCATATCAAAATGGTCTTTTCGATAAAATATATACTACTAATTTATCTTATATTCCACAAGAAATTGCAAACAAACCATGGATTAGTATTGTTGATTGTTCCTACTTTTTAGCTAATATAATTAACAATATTAATAATCATCAGTCTATTAGTCAATTATTAAATGGTAAAGAAGAAATAATTGAAGCCGTTAAACAAAAAGTTCTAACTAGATATTAAAAATTAAAAACACGTTAGGTGTTTTTATATTAATCTTTTATAATAAAATCTTTATCTTTATGTGGCTCTTCAAATAATAAATCATTATAATTTTGTTGCCTTAAAACTTCATATATAACAATAGCAGCACAATTTGATAAATTAAGCGCTCTAACATTATTTGTCATAGGAATTCTCATACACCTATCTAAATCATTTCTTAAAATCTCTTTTGGAATTCCCGTAGATTCCTTACCAAATATTAAATAAATATTTTGCTTAGAATCTGAATAATCAAAATTTGTATGAGGCTTATGACCATATCTTGTAAAGTAAAAATATTCTCCAATATTTTTACTTTTAAAATCTTCAAAATTTTCATAGACATGATAAATTAACTTATCAATGTAATTAACACCACTTCTTTTTAAATGCGCATCATCTAAAGAAAACCCCAAGGGTTTTATCAAATGAAGTACGCTATTAGTAGCCACACATGTTCGCATTATATTACCAGTATTACCTGGAATCTCCGGCTCAAACAAAACAATATTATTCATTATTCTTGCCTATTTCATACATTTTAATAAAATCTTCAAATAAAGAAATAGTTAATATTTGTTTATTTCCACTATCAAGATGATCAATTATTTTACCATTTTTAAAATATAATACTAATGGATATGTTTTAATATGACGACTATAAGCAAAATCATTCTTTAATTTAGAAATTAATTTATTAGAGTCCATATCATTTAAATTTAAATACATAATACTTTCTCTTAAATCATTCCTCTTAACATATTTTTTTAAATCTTTTTCAAAACTACGACACTTATCTTCATTACTAGTACACATATAAATTAATGTGTTTGGATTTTCTAATATATAATTATTTATTTCTTCCCCTTTAATTTGCTTAAAAGTATCCCCTATAACAGGAATTGAAAGTTCATATTCTTGATAATTTTTATATAATACCCTTAGATAAAAAACAATTGCTAAACTGGTAATAATTATTAAAGATAATTTAAAAATGTTCTTATATTCTTTTTTCATAAACCCTCCATTTTTATTATTATTTTATTTAGTTTGAATAAAATAATAAATTAATCCTTCTAAATTTATTATACTATATATTTAATAAAAATTATATCAAATTTAAAATTTAAATAATATATTTTTAAACCTATCAATTAATTCTTTAACTTCTTTTTCATCTTCATCAAATAATTCAATTCTAAAACTATTAATTCCTATTTTTTTATAATATAACAAACTATCAAATTTATCTATATTTCTATAATTAAAAATATGCGTAATACAATTATCATTAACAATTGGATATTTCTTTAATAATTTATCTACTAAGTAATATTTATGTGGACCTTTACATACATGACAAGAATTTTCCTTATTTAAAATTAAATTTAATGGACAATATTTCATCAACATTAATTCTAATCTTCCATAAATAATAATTTCCACACTTGGTAGATTTTTATATCTATTAACATATTCTTTAATTAAATTATTAAGCGATATATTAGATAACTCCACTGATAATGTAACTTTGTTAACACTCATTTCATAAAGAGTTTGAAGAGAATAACTATTAGTAATATTTAAATAATAATCACTAACTAAATAATTATCTTTATTATATTTTACTCCGCTAATATCGCTTATTAACAATTTATCATTATTAAAACTAAATTCTTCATTATTAAGACGTTTGATTTTATAATATATATTTTTGTATTTATTTTTATATTCTAAGTATAAAGGATAATTGGTTATATAAATATTATCAACTTTATTAAGACAAGCTTCTAACTGTTCTTTATTTTTTACTAATACACTTAATTCTAATTGGGGATTAGTAATAATTTGTTTATTGTTTATATCTTTTTTAACTAAAACTATTCCTTTGTTTTCTCGTAAACTAATTAATTTAGAAACTAATAGTCTTCTAATATTATTTAATTCTTTAACACTAATAAAAATATTTTCATCCATTTGAATAGAAATATTATTTACCATAAATAAAGTAGAATTTAACTTACTTAACTGTTTAGTAATTGAATCTTTGGTAATTGGGGAAGTAAGGGATGGTTTTATAATACTTCCTAATTCACTAACTGTATTAGTATTATCACTAAAAGATATATATAATTCTTGATTTAAATGGGCTTTAACTATAATATCAATGTTTATTTTTTTTAATTCATAATTTTCTAATTCCTTATTTAATAAAATATCATAAGTCTTTAAAACTGTTGTCTTAATATTTAAATTATCTTTATTATCTAATAATATAATATCCCCACTTTTAGCATGGTTAATTAATAATTCTTTTTCATTATAAATAAAATTAGTAATCATTCCTATATCTGTATTAAAAAATCTAATCCCATCTCCTTGATGTAGTTCATCTATTAATTTTATTTTAATATATTTTGAATTAATATCTAAAACTTCACCTAGTTTAATACCTAAATGATTTGGTGTATTAATATTCATTAATTCTTTTGTATTAAATAAATAGCCATTGGTAAACTCACGATTATATAATTTAGTTAGCTTTATTGTATCTTCTTTTGAAATAACACAATTTAAATTATTGTAATAATTATCAATTAAATGACGATATGTTTTTGTAACAAACCCAACATAAGCAGGAGTCTTCATCCTTCCTTCTATTTTTAAAGATGTAATATTAGAGTCTAATAATTCTTTTATATTTAAAGTGGTATTAAGTTCTCTTGTTGATAACAAATATTTATCTTTTAGTTTTAATATTTCATCATCTTTCATTAAGTCATAAGGAAGACGACAACTTCCAGCACATTCACCACGATTGCCACTTCTATTTGCGACTAAAGAACTAAATAAACATTCACCAGAATAAGAAACACATAAAGCTCCATGAATAAATACTTCTTTTTCAATATTACAAGACATATTATTTATTTCATCTATGGATAATTCTCTAGCTAAAACAACTCTTTTAACCCCTAAATCTTTTAATACTTCTAAAGTATCATTATTGTAATTATGGAATTGAGTTGAAGCATGAATTGTAATATCTGGGTACATCTCTTTAACTGTTTTTATCATTCCTAAGTCTTGCATTATAAGGGCATCTACTTTTATAGACACTAAAAAATCAATATATTTAAAGAAATCATTAGTTTCTTCTTCATATATTAAAGTATTAACTGTTACATATATTTTAACATCGTAAAGATGAGCATATTTAATTGCATACTCTAATTCTTCATTACTAAAATTATTAGCAAAAGCTCGGGCACCGAAGTTTTTACCGCCTAAGTAAATAGCATCTGCCCCATTATGAATTGCTTGTTTTAAAGACGAAAAATCCCCCGCTGGAGAAAGTAATTCAACTTTTTTCATATTACCTCACATTCTGATTGGATCAATATCAATATCTAATTTTACTTTACTTATATTTTTATAATTATCTATTAATTTATTTAAAGTAGAATATAAATTATCTTCTTTTTTATATTTAATTAAAATACTAAAACGATAAACGTTGTTAATCTTAAAAACATTGGAAGTTGTAGGCCCTAAAATCTTTGAATTAGTTAAACATTCTTTTAATATTTTAGATACTTTTGTAGCGTTAGCACTAGCTAAATCGTAATTTGTACTCATTACTTTTAAAGAAACTAAAAAATAATATGGTGGGTAACCTAATTCCTTTCTAATTAACATTTCTTGATTATAAAATGAAAGATAATCGTGATTTTTAGTTAAACTAATGGCATAATGATTTGGATTAAATGTTTGGATAATAACTTTACCTAATAAATTCGCACGACCACTTCTTCCACTTACTTGATTTAGTAAACTAAACGTATATTCACTACTTCGAAAATCAGGAATATTTAAAGAGGTGTCCGCATTTATTACTCCCACTAAAGTAACTAAAGGAAAATCTAAGCCTTTAGCAATCATTTGTGTTCCAAGTAAAATATCGTATTTATGTTCTTTAAAAGCATTTATTATTTTTTCATGAGAACCTTTTGTACTCGTTGTATCAAAATCCATGCGTACTATTTTAGCATTAGGGAATAACTTAGTTAGTTCTTCATATACTTTTTCTGTCCCCATGCCTAAATTTTTTAATGATTCTTGACCACAATTAGGGCATATAATATTCTTTTTAACAGCATATCCACAATAATGACATCTTAACATATTAGAAGTTTTATGATAAGTTAAACTAATATCACATGCCGGGCATTTTTCTGTATAACCACAATTACTACAAGTAACTAGTGAAGAATACCCTCTTCTATTTTGTAATATCATAATTTGTTCATAATTATTTAGACAATTATTAATTTCAGTTACTAATTTCTCACTAAAAAACTGATTGTTTTCTTTAATGCTTTTAGCCATATCAATTATTTCTACATGTGGAAGTGGATGATTATTAATTCTTTGTTTTAATTCTAATAATTCATATACACCTTTTCTAGCTCGTGCATAAGATTCTAAAGTTGGAGTTGCACTACCTAATAATACTTTAGCTTGATGAAATATTCCCCTTTTTATTGCAATATCAATAGCACTATATTTAGGGTTATTTTCTTGCTTATAACTAGTAGTATGTTCCTCATCAATGATTATCACTCCTATGTTCTTAAGAGGGGCAAAAACAGCACTTCTAGCCCCAATAACAATATTCACTTCACCTTTTACTATCTTTCGGTATTCATCATACTTTTCGCCTTCACTAAGACGGCTATGTAAAATAGCAATGATACTACCAAACCTTTTTTTAAAACGACTAACGATTTGAGGAGTTAAAGAAATCTCCGGCACTAAAACTATTGAATTTTTCCCTAGTTTTAACATCTCTTCAATTATTTCCATATATACTTCTGTTTTACCACTACCAGTTACGCCATGTAATAAAAAGGTTTTATTATTACTACTAAGAAACTTATCAACAACTGACTGTTGATCAATTGTAAGAGGATATTTATCAATTAATTCATAATCATCATCTAATCGATATACTTCTACAAGTTCTTCTTTTAATATTTTTTTATTAATTAATGTTTTTAAACTCCCTGGAGATATTTTATTTAAATATTCCTTTTTAATACGTTTTTCTAATTTAATTTTATTAAGTATTTGTGTTTGGTGAGCATTAAATTTATAATTAGATAATTCTTCTATTAAAACATTAAGTTCAATATATTTAATATATTTCTTTACAATATTTGTCTCATTACTAGCTTTTAATGCTTTAGGTAACATAACTTGATAAGCACTTATTAAAGTACATAAATATTTATCTTTAATATATTTCCCTAATTCTAATAATTCATCAGTTAATATTACTTCATCATCAACTATACTAATTATTTCTTTTAAGTCTATATTACTATCATTTTCTTTAATATTTATTACAAATCCTTCTAATTCTTGATTATTAAAATTTACTTTAACTCTAATACCAATTTTAATGGTGGATAAAAATTTAGGAGGAATGATATAAGAAAAAGTTTTATCAATATTCTTATTTGACAGTTCTACTAGTACTTCACATATCATTATTATTCCTCCTTTTGTAAATTAATTATATCAATTTTAAGTTAATTTATCTATATTAACTTATTATAAAAATAGATAAGAAATAATCTTATCTACTTTAGTTTATTTTAATTAAATCTTCTCCCTATTAAGCTATCTTTATCAATTCCATTTAAATAATCTTTAACTGACATTTTTTTCTTACCTTCAAACTTTATTTCTGTAATAATTATTTCTTTATCTAAACAAGCTACACCTATTCCGTTTTCATATATATGATTAATTGAACCTACTATGTTATCACTTGTAAACTCTCCAATATATGAATTATATAGTTTAACTATTTTATTATCTAATATTACATATCCAACTGGCCATGGATTTAATCCCCTGATATGGTTAAAAACTTCTTTTGCTGTTTTATTAAAATTAATATGTTCATCATCTCTAGTGATATTATAAGCAAAGGTAATTAGTTTTTCATCTTGTTTAATACTTTTATTTGTCTTTTTTATTATACTTGGTAATGTTTCTTTTAATAATTTAACACCTAAATCAGATAATTTATCGTGAAGAGTACCTACATTATCACTATCTAAAATGGGGATTTCACTTTGACTAATAATATTCCCATTATCCATTTTAGGGTCCATGTACATAATCGTTATACCGGTTTTATCATAACCGTCAATTATAGCTTTATGAATTGGTGCTCCTCCTCTTAAATATGGTAAAAGAGATGCATGAACATTAATGCATCCGTATTCTGGATAGTCTAATATAGTTGTTGGAATTATTTGTCCATAGGCACATGTAATAATAATATCTGGTTTTAAAGCAAGAATATCTTCATATTCATTTCTTATTTTTACAGGTTGTAAAACTTTAATATTTTCTTTAATAGCAACGTTTTTTACAGGCGAATATTTAATTTCTTTATCTCTTCCTACTTCTTTATCTGGTTGCGTTACTACTCCTATAACATTTGTTTCTTTTATTAACATATTTAAAACAGGGACACTAAATTCTGGTGTCCCCATAAATACTACTTTTAAGTCTTTTAATTTCATGTCTCCTCCAAATTATTTTAATTTTTTAAATTTCTTCTTAAGGTCTTTAAAATCAATATTATATATATAGTGATATATAAAACTCATTATAATTTTAATTATTAAAGTAATTATTATTGTTATAGTACTAATCTTTATATCTTTAGTTACAAGCACTATCAAAGAACTAAAAATAAATACATCAATAAGATTGGAAACAACTAATCTAAAGAAAACTAAAATATTACTTTCTTCATCGCATGTAATATAAAGATTTATGAATTGACTTCCTATAAACGCTAACACTGAAAACATAATCATATTACTATTAGGAAAAAGTCCTTTTGGAATACTCCAGGCAATAATAAATTGCATTATTGCTGTTCCTAAAATAAGAATAATAGTTTTTTCTTTACTAAATAACTTAGCATAATCATTAATTAAGACAAACATAAGTGGATATAATAAACTACTCCAAATAATAGCATATTTAAATACTTTGAATGAATATTCTCCTATAATATTACAGATTATAAATATTAAGCAAGTAAAAATTCCTAATGAAATAAGACCAAACATATTTCTTTTTTTGACCATTTCTTTTCTTTTACCGAACATAATTTTACCTTCTTTCTATACTTAAATAATATAACATTACAAAGTTTTTTGCAAGAAAAAAACGGATATAAAATATCCATTTTAATTAATTTAATACATTTTAGTTTCTGTGATAGCCTTAAATACATTAGTAGTTGGGTTATATTTAAATGTTATATTAAATTCTCCATAACCTTTTCTAGAATATTTTATCTCAATCGTATCAATTATATGTTCATCATCCATAATATTATCTGGTTTAGAATACCATTCATTTGTTTCTCTTTGTGTAGTAATTAGTCTAACAGGATCATATGTGGCTCCTCTTACTCTAGACCATCTAATTTTATTTGATATATTACCATCTTCATTATAATTAGCGTTAGTATAGTTTATTTTTACACTAGATAATGAAATGCCTTCATCATAATGTTCTACTACTTCTAAAAAGTTGTAACTTGTGTAAACTGTTTCTGTGTTCTTTTCACTATCACAATTTGAGAAACACAAGAATTTAGATTTTCTATATTCTTTAGAATTATTAAATGAAACTTCAAATTTAGTTGGATAAGCAGGTTCTTCAATTATTTTATATTCTAAATCATTAGATTTAATATTATCAACTGTAACACTCATCATATATTTACCACCCTTTTGGGTTGTAAAATTATTTACAGAATATACTGTCGTAATTTCTTCTGTATTATCATAAT
>JAVWBB010000027.1:0-13927 GCA_036649735.1 Bacilli bacterium | reverse complement strand
ATCATCTGTTGAGTAAGAAAAAAAATAATATAGTAGTATATAAATTAAAATACAAGTTACTTGGTGAACATGGAAAATTAATTGAATATGAAATAGAAATAACTAGAATTGAAAATACAAATTGCTTTTTATAGATGGGCTATAATGTTGGGCATAAAACACAATATGAAACGCCTTACAATAACAAACAAAAATTACATTTTAAAAAAAAGTGAAAAACAAACTATTGTAATTACAGATGATGTTCATCTATATAATTCAAATGTGTGTAATTATAAATTAACAAATAAAGATTAAAATACAGTGATAGTATAAATAATAAGCTATGATTTAGAAACAGAAATAAAACTTAAGGATTTAACTGAATACTAATACAAGTATAGCTATAGTCAAGGCAACATGACATCTTTTGAGTAGAAAGTTAAAAATAAGCAATATTCAACCCATCAGATAACAGATAGTTAAACATGAAAACAGTCTACATGGATACAACGAAAAGTTGTTATCACAAAATTATATGTAATTCTTTTAAAAGAGATGTATGCAAAATAATCGTAACATAATATTACCTTTTTATTAAACCTATTTGATAGAATAACTCCACACTAATTCAATATAAGAATAAAGCGACGAAGTATTTCATCCCATGTGAAAAAAACTTTCCAAATTTATTTATAAACCTAAACCACGTTATTTAGTTGAGTATTTTACCTATTTCATTTTGCAAATAATAATGTTTATTTAACTTTTTTTAGTTAAGAACACTTATTTTGCAAATTTTTGACTAGATGTATGATTGCATAACCAATATTAAAAATGCAATTTAACTTTTCGTTTGAATATTTTAAATTTACATAAATAGTTTTATGTATTAATTTATCCGTTTAAGAGATATAATTATAAAAGTAAACAAGAATAAAAGGAGTTATATGAAAAGAATTAAAAGTTTAAATATTTGTTTAATTATTAGTATAATTATTTGCATTTTATCAAGTGCTTATTTAATATATAATATTTTATTATTTAATAATATTGAAGGACTAATTAGGTATATTGTTATTTTTATAATTGGGATAATTAATATAGGTCTTTTATTTCTAGTTATAAAAAGAATTAAAAAAAAGTATAAAAACATTGGATTAATCATTCTAATTATTATCTTTTCTTTTATCTTAAATACTTTTTCAATTGTTTTAAATTATGTTTATAATTTAGTTGATAATATTAATAAAGATTATGTTACTTACTCAACTAGTTTAGTTGCAAAATATGATTTTAATGACAAAATAATAGTTAATAAAAAGATTGGAATGATTACTAATAAATCAAGTATTGATGGATATATATTAGGAAATAAACTATTAAAAGATAATAAGTTAATAAGTAAAAATGAACTATTAGAGTATGATGACTTCCCTTCTTTATTAGCTGATTTATATGATAATGTTGTTGATTTAATTATTATTCCTAGTAATTATGTTAAAATATTTGGTAATTTAGAAAAATATGAACATCTTGGTAAAGAAACAAAAATTATTAAAACTATTACTGATAAAAGAAAAAAAGATAATGAAATTATTAAACCTAGTAACAAAAAATTAATGGATCCTTTTACTATTTTATTAATGGGGGTTGATTCTACTGATGAAGTATTAGAAAAGGATGGAGCATTTAATGGTGACTCTTTGATGCTTGTAACTTTTAATCCTAAGACATTAAATTCAACTATTTTAAGTTTTCCTCGAGATACTTATGTTCCTATTAGTTGTTTTAATGGACAAATTGAACATAAAATTAACAGTGCTGCTTGGCAAGGTAGTAATTGTATGATTAAAACCATTGAAAACTTCACATCTATTAAAATTGATTACTATATGAAAATGAATTTTAAAGGACTAGTAGGATTAGTAAACGCCATTGGGGGCATTGAAGTTAACGTTCCTAAAAGATTATGTACAGATGACTCTAATCGTGGTGGGGAAATTTGCATAAATGAAGGATTACAAACATTAAATGGTGAAGAAGCCTTGGTGCTTTCTAGAAATAGATATGATTTTATTGATGGAGATATATCCCGAGGAAAAAATCAGCAATTAGTTTTACAAGGAATCTTAAACAAAGCTAAAAATATTCGAAGCATAACTACTTTTAATAAAATATTAAATACCGTAATTAACAATGTCGATACTAATATGAGTGTTGACCAAATTCTTTCTTTTTATAATATTGGAAAAGATATTATGAAAAATAAAACTAATACTGATAACGTCTTAAATATGGAACAATTAAGTTTATCTGGAACAGGACAAATGATATATGATGAAATGTCTCGATTAGTATTGTGGAATTATATTTATAATAAAGATAGTTTAACTGCTATAACAAATGAAATGAAAATTAATTTAGGCCTAATGGAAAAAACTTTAATTAAAGACTTTAATTATTCAATTAATAATCCATACACTAAAACTGTTATTGGTTTTGGATACTATAATACTGTTTTATATCCTTTACTCCCCGACTTTACAACCATGAATAAATTAAGTATTGATAATTGGGCTAATAAGAATAATATGACTGTTGAATATAAATATATAAATAATAATGAACCATCTGGGACAATTATTAGTCAAAGTATTCCTAGTCATAAAAGAATGGATAAAATAGATAAAAGTATACCCATAATTATTGAAATATCTAATCAATTACCTTTAACTAAAATAGATTGTAGTTTAGACAGTAATAAAGAAAATAAACAATGCCTCGTACCAAACTTTACTAAAATGTCTAAACAATCTGCTAATGAATGGTTTCTTAAATTTGCTAAACTAGAACCTCTTATTTTTAATGATTTAGATATATCATTATATCCAGATAGTAAAAGTGGAACAATTGTATCACAAAGTATTACTAGTAAAACTCATTTAAAAGACATTATAACAAATAAAATAAGTATTGAATTAGGTATCATTAAATAATTAAAATCCTAATTAATATGGCTTAAAATGATATTTTACTTGACTAAACATATACTTATTTTATATAATACTAAATGCATACCTATTAAACAGCCAATAATTTAAAATTATAACGTGTTTATTAAATTTATTAGTAACTTTAGCTGTTAAAGTGAACATATCAAAATAAACTCCCTATAATAATAAATTATGTCTTTAATGCTTATGCAAAAAAGAAGGAGGACATACTTATGTCAAGATACACAGGTTCAAGTTACAAACAAGCTAGACGTGTTGGATTTTCTTTATTAGAAAATGGTAAAGAATTAGCTAAAAGACCTTATGGTCCAGGACAACATGGAAATGGAAGAAAAAGCAAGCAATCAAACTATGGAGTACAATTAACTGAAAAACAAAAAGTTAAATTTATGTACGGTTTAAATGAAAGACAATTTAGAAAAACATTTGATGAAGCTTCTAAATTAAAAGGAATTACAGGTGAAAACTTCTTAAGATACCTAGAAAGTCGTTTAGATAATTTAGTATATCGTATTGGATTTGCATCAACAAGACGTGCTGCTAGACAACTTGTAAATCATGGTCATATTACAGTTGATGGAATCAAAGTAGATATCCCATCATTTAGAGTTAAAATAGGTTCAACAATTGCTCTTAAAGAAAATTCTAAAGATCACCCTGCTGTTAAATTAGCTCTAGAAAAAACATTAGGTAGAGTTGAATTCATTAATTATGATGAAAAGAAAAACAGTGCTGTATATGTTAGAATGCCTGAAAGAAATGAACTTAACATGGACATTAATGAAGCTCTTATTGTAGAATTCTATAATAGGTAATAAAAATTAAACACGCAAGTAATGGCGTGTTTTTTTATATATAAAGAAGAAAATTATACCAATTATAAAAATAATAATTGGTCCTTTTATTTTATCCATAATATTAGAAAGAATAGTCCAATTATTTCCTAAGGCATATCCCACATACACAAAAGCAAAAGTCCATGGAATACTGCCAATTAACGTATATAAAACAAATTTAAAAAAGTTCATTCTAAATATCCCAATAGGAAGAGATATTAAAGTTCTTATAATAGGAAAATTACGACCTAAACAAGCAGAAATTAAACCATATTTATTAAACCATTGATTAGATTTTTCAATATCTATTTTTTTCATAAAAAAATATTTACCATACTTATCAATAAAAACCATTCCCCCAAAGTAACCAATTAAATAAATAACAATCGCACAAAAAACACTTCCTAATAATCCTGTAATAAAAGCTCCCATAAAAGTAAAGATATTATTACTAACTAATACTCCTGAAGTTGCTAAAATAAGTTCACTAGGAATAATAATAATAACTGCTTCAAGAACCATAGAAATAAACATTCCTATATAACCATATTGGGTAATTAAATCTAAAACAAACTCTGTAATGTAAAATCACCTCTATTATAATTATATGAAAAAAAGCTATAATTATAATTATAACTTATTTAAATAATTCATTATATATTTGTAAATAATTATTTACAAAAACTATTTTTATTTCTTTTAATATCTCTTTTGGTATATCTTCTAAATCATTTTTATTAGCTTGTGGAATAAATACTTTTTTTATTTTATTTTGATGTGCGGCAATTAATTTTTCTTTTAATCCACCAATTGGTAATACTATCCCTGTTAAAGTAATTTCTCCAGTCATACTTATATTTAAAGAAACTTCTTTTTTAAGCAATAAACTAATAATAGCGGTTGTAATTGTAATACCCGCACTTGGACCATCCTTAGGGGTTGCCCCTTCTGGAACATGGATATGAAAATCATTTTCCAAAAACAGATTAAAATCAATTTTAAAAATATCACTATTAGATTTAATATAAGAAAGAGCAATTTGAGCAGATTCCTTCATTACATCACCTAAAGTACCAGTTAAAATTAAATTACCTTTTCCTTTAAATAATGCAACTTCTATTTCTAAAACATCACCACCATAAGTTGTATACGCTAAACCTTTAATTACCCCTACTTTATCAATGTTTCTCGTTTTAATATAATTATATTTACTTTGTCCTAAATAAGTAATTAAATCATTATTATTAATTTCAGAAATACTAATATTTTTTAATAATTTATCTTTAATAATCTTGCCATAAATATTTGATAATAATCTTGTTAGTTCCCTAACTCCAGCTTCTTTCGTATAATTTCTAATTATATTTAAAATTATCTCATCACTAAACAATATATCTTTAATATTTAATTCTTCCTCTAGTTTAGGAATTAAATGTCTTTTAGCTATTTCTAATTTTTCATATTCAGTATAAGAAGATAATTCAATAATTTCTAAACGGTCTTTTAATTCATTAGGAATTTGTTCAATATAATTAGCGGTTAATATAAACATTACTTTGCTTAAATCATATTCTTCTTCAATATAGTGATCACAAAATTTACTATTTTGTTCTAAATCTAATATATCTAATAAACTAGAAGCTGGATCTCCTTTAATATCTTTTGTCATCTTATCAATTTCATCAATAATAAAGACGGGATTTGATACACCTACTTTTTTCATTCCTTGGATAATTTTACCAGGCATTGCCCCAATATAAGTCTTTCGATGACCAACAATTTCAGCTTCATCATTGATCCCACCTACAGATATTTTCGTATATTTTCGACCAATACTTTTGGCAATACTAATAGCTAAAGTTGTTTTACCAACTCCAGGAGGTCCAACTAAACAAAGAACTTGATTCTTATGACCATGTGTATTTTTTTTAACAGCAATATATTCTAATATTTTATCTTTAATCTTTACTAAACCATAATGATGTTTGTTTAAATTATTTTCAATTTGTTTTAAATTATAATTATCTTTTGTTAAATTATTCCAAGGTAATTTAATTAACCAATCAATATAATTATTAGAAATAGTTATTTCTGGAGAAATAGATGGAATAGAAGATAATTTATTAAGTTCATAATTTAATCTTTCTTTTATATGTTTAGGACAATTTAAATTTAAAACAATTTCTTTTAATTTGTCTGTTTCTTTATCCTTATCGTAACCTTCTCCTAATTCCTCTTTAATCATTTTAATTCTTTCACGTAAAACAAATTCCTTTTGTTCGTTATTTAAATTGTTTTGTAATTTCTCTTCTATTTTATCTTCTAAATGAATAATTTCAATATCATTATTTATATCATTAATAATCATTTCTACTCGCGTTGTTGAATCAGTTTCATATAAATATTCTAATAATTTAGTACTACAACATGGTAAAAAAGTAACGGCTACATCTGTTAACTTATCTACATTAGATATCCCACTTATTTGAGAAATAATAGAATTACTCATATATGATGCTTCTTTAATATACATTTCTAAATGCCTAAATAAAGACCTTGTATAAGCATGTTCTTCACTAGAATCTATTTCATTTAATATAAAACTACTTACTAAAGCTTCATACATATTATCTTCATAAGTATAATTATGAATCTGAACACGATTAATCCCATATAAGATAATTCTAGTCTTACCATTTGGCATATCCATACGCATTTTTATTTGAGCAATTACACCTATTTTAGGTAATTCACTAATATCAGGTTTTTCTTCTAACATATCTTTAGGATGAACAACTAAAAGATGATTATCATAAAGTGATTCAGCAATAGACACTAACTGCTTATTTTCTAAATTATCAAATTCTATTCTTACTTCATTATATGGAAATAAAACTATATCTTTGATTATTAAAACCGGTAAATTTGTTTTAATCATAATATAATTCACCTCCAAAATACTAGTTATTATTATAACTGATTTAAAATATTTGTAAAGAAAAAGTATCTATACAGGATACTATTTTCTCTTTTTCTTAGTTTCATTTACTAAGACATATAGTTGACTAATTTCCTTAGGCGTAAGCATACGATACTCGCCTGATTTTAAGCCTTTAGTTGTTAAGAACCCTATTCTCTCTCTTTTAAGTTTATCTACTCTAAAACCTGTTGATTCGACCATTTTCTTTACTTGATGATTTTTACCTTCATGAATAATTATTTTTAACATAGAAGAATTAGTTACTTTATTAACCGCTTTTAATTTAACATAAGCAGGTGCTGATTTAACTCCATCAATAACAACTCCGCTTTTCATCTTAACAATATGTTCACCCTTAACTATTCCATCTACTTTAACAATATATTCTTTTTCAATTTCATTTTTAGGATGAGTAATCATCTGCATAAAATCACCGTCATTAGTAAGTAATAAAACTCCTGTTGTATCATAATCAAGTCTTCCCACTGGATAAATTCTTTTATCTGTATCTATTAAATCTACTACAGTTGTTCTATTCTTATCATCACTAGCAGTTGTAACAACTCCCCTTGGTTTATTTAAAATATAATATACTTTTTGTTCGTTAAATAATCTAACTCCATCTATTTCTATTTTATTTTTAGGACTAGCTTTAAATCCTAATTCTGTAACAATTGACCCATCAACAGTAACATGTCCTGAAGTAATTAATTCTTCAGCTTTTCTTCTTGATGTATATCCACTATTAGCAATTACTTTTTGTAATCTTTCCATTTATTACCTCATTTTCTTTAATAAAAAATATTTACAATCATAAGCACAGTAATTTTTAATATACTCATCTAATAATTTTATATTATTTATCTCTTTTACTTCTTTATTTGTTTTATCATAAAAACCTTTTAATCTTAATTTATTATAAGAGTAATCACCAAATATATAATCATAGTTTACAAAATAATCAGTAACTAAACTTTTTACTTCTTCTAAATCAAAACAATCTTTATTATTTTTTTCTAATTCATAAGTTTGATTTTCTAGTACTATTTTTGTCATTATCTATACTCCTTGTTATAAGCACTTTTTTGTGATTTATATTTATTTAAATTACTATTAGAATTCCATGTCATATATCCCCCATTAAGTCCGGCTTCATAAAGGGCTTTTATTTGGTCACTTACTTTACTAGCGTCGTATTCTATGTATGGTGGTTTAATTGTATCATAAGTTTGAATCCAAGTACGAGCAGTAGCGGGTGTTGGTATTTCTGTTTGTCTAATGGCCGCATAATCACGTCCCCAAGTGAGTAATAATTTATATGGAACAGTCCATACTACTTCACTTATTCCATAATCATGGGCATTAAAGTGATCGGGATAAGGCATTGCTGAAATAACATCTACGACATTACTTATTGCTGGCCAATATTGTCCATAAGCTGCTACATAAGTATGGGCACATTCCCCAAAAACATCGGCTGAAACATAAGCATTTAACTTATGTATTTCATCTTTAGCATATATTAAAAATCTTTGAATTGCTTGAGCCTTATCTTCTTTATAAATATTTTTAAAATCAATAACTCCGGCTGCTTCTAATGCTCCTGTTCGATCAGGAAATCTTACATAGTCAAATTGTATTTCATTAAAACCAATTTCTTTTACAGCTTCTTTAGCTAATTCTACATTAAATTCCCATACATCACGGTTATAAGCACTTGGCCAATAAGTTCTTCCCATATAAAGTGGTTTATTAGTTCTTGTATCACCTATTGTATTTTCAGGATGATCAGTAGTATAGTATGGGTCATTAAAGGTGCTGATACGTCCAATTACATAAAAACCAGCATCTTTTATTTTTTTAATCGAAGCTTTATAATCTTCAAATTTATTTAAACCATTATCGGCGTTAGTTGGTGAATATTTACGCATTACTGTAGAATCATAAGCAGAAGTCCCCGTATCTTTTATATCAACGACAAAAGCATTTATTTTAGTTGTTTTAGCGTACTCAATATATGGATTAACATTTCTAATTGCGGCTGCATTTATATATAAAGAATATACATTATCTGGCATTACATTATTAGGAAACTTAGGTTTAACAACCGGATAATAATCAAGATTACCGGCATTCCCACCTCCATAACGATCACCTCTTGCATTATGAACATTATAATACTTCTCTGGTTCATAGTTTAAAAGTGATGTTTCTTTATCTAATACTACATAATCACTTTTAATAAACCCTTCTATTTTACCTAATTTTACTTTATAATAATCCACAAATCCTGTGGATAAAATATTACTATAACCAATTACTTCTAATTCCTCACCCTTATTAGCAAGCATTAACAATTTACCATTTACATCACTACTTAATAAATTCATTCCTGTTCTTACATATACTTTTTTTTCTTTTAAAATATCTGTCTTTTTTAAAACAATATCTTCTTTTTTAATATACATACCTTCTTTAGAATTAATTTTATAATATTCTATTTCTTTTTCATCTTTAATTATTTTATCTTTAAAAGAAATATTTAAACCTCTAATTAATTTCCCTGATGCTTTAAATTCTTCATCATAAACTACTACTTCATTTATATTACTAGTAACATATCCATTATTAGTTTTAATAACTAATTTCTTTGATATTTTGAAAAAACTAAAAACTGCTACTCCTATTATTAATATTATAATAAGTAAGAATATTAGGTTTTTAAATTTAAATTTTCTTTTTATCTTTTTCATAAATATGCACCACCTAGTATTTAGTATAGCATATTTATTCGTTTTTAACTATTAATTTTTATAAAATATCATCCAAAAACAGGGGAGTTTTTATTTAAATAATTATTATATAATCCTGGTACTTTTCCTTGTAATATTTTTATTCCAAGAGGAATATCCAATCCTACAATTACTTTTTTAGATTGAAATGGCATAATAACTCTTGTTCCTACTTCTAAATGAATAAATATTTGAATTAAAGCATTGTTAATACCATAGTTTTCTATTGAAGTAGTTACGCTTGAATTAACTTCACCAAGTAATTTTATTCGAACAGGTATTTTAGGTCCTAAATTAGATATAAGAGAATTGTTACTAGACATTCCAATTGGTATTTCAGCAATAATTCCTTCTTTTAATTTTTTACTAGTTAAATTATTATAATTATCTAGTTTTAATAAAGTCATATTCCCTTCTTCAATATTTTTTAAATTCTTTTGAACTAGCGCAGTTGCATCTCCTAGTATTTTATTAACAGTAATTGGATTAAAATCAATACTTTGAATATCACCATCATTATTTTTAAATATAATAAATAGTTCTTCTATATTTAAATCACTTATTACTTTTTTAGTTACTGTTTTATTAATAACTAAACTAGCAAACCTCGATGCTTCATCTTCAGCGTAAGTCATTAGTTTAGATGTAATTTTACTCCCCAAATAATTTATTACTACAAGTGATAAAATAACAGATAAAAATATACTTATCAAAAGAATACTTAATTTGTTATTTTTATGTTGGCTTTTTAAATACATATATTTCAAATAATAATCACCCATTTAATTATATGTTATGTTTAACATTTTATATAAACTATAAGGTTTCATAATTCTAATTTGTATGCGACTGCCTATAAACTTTATTTTACAAAAAAAAGGCAAAAAAACTCACTCTTTGTACAATGCAATTGCAATAAAAATTTTCCTTGTATACAGATGAAATAAATCATAATTGTAGTATGCAAACAATATTAAATATTTAATTACCTTAAATTTTAGCAAATAAAACATCTAAAAATAATATTATAAAAGTTAATAATATTATTAATTATGTCAAAAGAATTATATGTAAACTTTAAAATTATTATTATATTCAACTAAACACTTTTTCAAATATTTTAAAGAGAGCACTTGATAATATATTTTTAATAATAATATTATTTAATATTAAAATATAACAAAAAAGAATTAAAAATTTAATCTTTTAATCTCAATTTTAAATTCATTTATCATTAATGTTTTAATCACGCCCACACTATTCAAATTTTTCAATCAATATTTTATACAAATTATCTAGCGTACCAAGTATTAGGGAAATAAATATATTCTCTAGGGCCTTTATATCCGTTGGCTACTTTTTTAATCATATATTTCTCATAAGCAGTCCAACTATAACAATTATTATCATATGGATTAAATAATCTACAATCAGTTATTTCTAAATGAAGATGAGGTCCATAAGCAAATCCTGTTTCTCCCATATATCCTAAATAATCAGCTTTTGTTACAACTTTACCTACATAAATATTAGGAGCGTAAGCACTAAAATGTGCATATAAAGATGTATAATATTTATTTTGTGCTGGAACATAATGTTCAACTGCTACAACTAAAGCTCCATAATAATCAACATATTTAGCAATTACTCTTCCATTAGCAACAGGATATATTTTAGTATTAAATGGATTAGAATTAGACATATCTAAACCCTGATGTAATACTCCCCATCTATATCCAAACTCACTAGTTGTATATCCTTTTTCAATAGGTCTTACAAATTCTCCTGCTGAAACTGATACGGCACAATCTCTTCCTATTACATCTGATGCACTACAACCTAAACTTTTATATCTATCTACTATTTCTTGATAAATTTTTATTTGCCCTTGAACAGTCATTCCTACTTGGTTTAACTGTGCTTGTTGTTCTCCTAATGCTTTAACTTTATTATTTAAAACAACTTGTCTAGCTCCTAATTCTTTATCTTTCTTATTTAATTCTTTTTCTCTTTCATTATTTTTTACAATCATTTCTTCTAACTCTTTAATAACATTATTATTATACTCTGATAACTGTTCAACCATTGATACTCTATAAATTAAATCTGTAATTGAATCAGCCCCAAAAGCATATTCTAAATAAGCATTCTCACCACTAGAAAGTTGAAAGTATTCAAATAATTGTTTTGTCTTTAAACTTTTATCTTTTATTTCTTCATTGTATTTAACTATTTCTTGTCTCAACTTTTCTATTTCTTTTCCCATTTTAATTACTTCATTTTTAATATCATTTATCTCTATTTTAATTTGTTTAATTTCATTATCTGTTTTATTAATATTTGATTGGTTATTTGCAGCATCTTTTTTATATTTTTCTAAAAAATTTATATAATCTTGTAATGTTTCTGCTTTAACATTTATTGGTAAAGCAGTAATTATACAAAGAAATACTAAACATAATATTAAACTCTTTTTTATCATACTTTTAAGTACTTTCTAACTGCAAGTGAACTACCAATCATTCCAACTATCATTCCTGTTGTTAATAACACAAATGATATTAAATATATAAATGGTTCTGGTGTAATTAATTTAAATAATGGTGAATATAATTGTCCATTAAAATTAGTATATACTCCCATATATCCATACATAGTAATAACTATTGGAATAACTGCCCCAATCATTCCTAAAATCATTCCTTCTATTACAAATGGGGTCTTAATTGAAAAATTAGATGCTCCAACTAATCTCATTATAGATATTTCTCTTTTACGATTTAAAATAGTAAGTTTAATAGTATTAATAATTAAAAAGATTGTTACAACAATAAGTGCGACTGCAAATACTATTGTTCCTTTTTCAATTGTATTAAAAGCTGTTAAAATATTTTCAACCATTCCTTCGCCATAAGTAACTACATCTACACCATCAATACTTTTAATTGTTGCTACTGTTTCTTTAATTATTTCAATATCTTTTACTTTTATTTGATAACTATCTTTTAATGGGTTTTCATCTTCTTTCCACCCAGCCATTACAGAATTAAATATTTCGTTTTTCTTTTGCATTTCTATTTTAGCTTCTTCTTTTGATTGAAATTTTATCTTATCTATATTTTTTATATTTTTTAATTGTTTATCTACTTCTGTTATTTTTTCTTTAGCTATATCTTTTTTTAAAAAGACAACTGTTGTTAAATCTTTTTTAATTAAATGCGTAATGTTTTCAACATTAGTTGATGCTACTAAGGAAACAGCAATAATTAATAAAGTTATTGTAATACATGTAATTGATGCAATTGAAAGGGAAAAGTTTCTAATTACGCTTTTAAATGAATCTCTAATGCTTCTAATAAACATTCTACCTAATTTCATTATCATATCCCCCTACTTCTGTATCTTTACTTATTCTCCCATCTTTTAAAACAATAACTCTTTTTTTCATAATATCAACTATTTCTTTATTATGAGTTGCCATTATAATAGTTGTTTTCATTTCTTTATTTATTGTTTCTAATACTCTAACTATTTCTAAACTCATTGTGGGATCAAGATTTCCTGTTGGTTCATCACAAATTAATAGTTTAGGTTCATTAACAATGGCTCTTGCTATTGCTACTCTTTGTTGTTCTCCTCCTGATAATTGATCTGGAGTATTTCTTATTTTCCCTTTTAAACCTACTAGTTCTAAGGCTCTTAAAACTAATCTATTAATATCTTCACTTTTAGCACCTATTACTTCTAATGCAAAAGCAACATTTTCAAAAACTGTCAGTTTTGGCAATAATCGATAATCTTGAAAAACTATCCCTAATTTTCTTCTTAATTTATAAACTTTAGAGTCTTTTATTTTAGCAACATTTAATCCTCCTAAAATAATTTCTCCTGTTGTTGGTTTTTCTTCACGATAAAGCATTTTAATTAAAGTGCTCTTTCCACTTCCTGAACCCCCTATTAAAAAAATAAATTCTCCTTTATTAATGCTTAAATTTATATCACTTACGGCTATTACTCCGTTTTTATATTGTTTTGAAATATTTTTTAGTGTTATTAACTCCACTTCTTACACCTTCCTAACTTTAATAATCATATCATATTTATTTGTAATTTAAAAGAATATCTCTACTCTTATTAAGATAAAGACGTAAAATAAATAATAAAAACTATTAACCTTTTAAAAATAAGATACAATTTTTTATTTGTATCTTATTTTTAAAAGCTGATTTATTAGTATTTTAGTTTGTTTATTTCATCAAGCGATAATTTAGTAACTTTACTTATAACATTTAAGTCTATTTTTTCTTTTAACATTTCAAGTGC
>JAVWBB010000026.1:12940-14249 GCA_036649735.1 Bacilli bacterium | reverse complement strand
GTTTGAATTATACATGAAAATGTTTTAAACTAATGAGGGAATTAGAACTAAAAGAACAACTAGAACGTTTGAATTATACATGATAATGTTTTAAATTTATATATATATATATATAATAAGTCTTAACATGCAACATGCAACATGTAATTAGAGTTGGTAATATAAAATTAAAATAAATAAAAATAAAAATAAAAAGGAGAAGTTTATTATGGGTAAAAAAATGTTAGTTTTAGGAGTTTTATGTTTAAGTTTAGGATTATTTGGATGTACAACTAACAACACGGAAAATGAAGGTGATGAAAGTGTTAAAACAGAAAGTGATGAAGATTACAAAGGTGAAAGTAATAAAAAAGAATATAATAAAAACACTAACGAAGATAGTATGATAAAAGACTCAAACGAAGAAATAGAAGATAATAATGAAGTTAAAAAAAATGATTTAGACACTGCATACGATGTTATATTACCATTAGTACAAAGTAGCTTTAGTGGTCAAGATTATGAATTTACGAAAGAAAATGGGGATACTATACTTCTTAAAGTACAAATGTCAAAATCTGATATATCGTCCACAGACATTAACTCTTGGAATCAGTTTGTTGATATAGCAGTAGAAAGTAATAAAAATGGGTTAGACCTATTGGAACAATATGGAGTCGATGTTAATTATGCTTTTGCAGTAGGAGATAAATATAATGATGAATATTTTCTTTTAGTAAAAAATGGAGTAGTCGTGTTTGATGTATTTAACCAATAAAATATTAAATTACTTTAATCCATTAGAAATTATATAATGGATTATTTTTTTTTGTAAATTTATATAAATATTTTAAAAATATGATTGACATTAGATATTAACAAGTATATAATTAAAATATATTAAGAAATAAAAGGAGGAATAGAGTGTGAGATATGACGAAAACAAAGTAAGAGAAATTAAACAACTATATGATACAATTTGTATATTAAAATGTAAATTAGATTTTTTAGAACGTACTGATGTAATTGAAGTTAAATGTACTTCTTTCCCAAAAAAATCATAATGGTACAATTGTATTGTCACCTTTTGATACAGATTGCACATTGGAAGAGTGTATATTCCCATATTATGGTAAGAATGAAATTGATTCAATTAAAGATGTGATGAAGAATGATATAGGAAAAGATATAGAATTTTTGCAAAAATAAATAAATAAATTAATGGTGAATGAGGATATATGATTGTGATAGGTGTAATAGAAAAAAGAGAAAAATGTCCTAAATGTGGCAAATACATTCACTACTTTGTAAACGAAGATTTAAGAGATTT
>JAVWBB010000026.1:10841-12840 GCA_036649735.1 Bacilli bacterium | reverse complement strand
ATAATATATAGAATGCTTAAAATGGTAGGGTAAATTTATCCTACTATTTTTTTTAATTATCTTATAAAAATAATGTAAAAAATTAATATTAAATCAACTTGACATATGATATAAATACATATATAATTAAAGTATATTAATAAATAGGTGGTGTTGAAATGTTTTGGGTATTAGTTGGAGTGACTTTCATTAGTTTAATGTTAAATGTTATATTGTTAGCTTTATTAGATGGATTATCAGAAGATAAAAAAGATTTGAAATAATTAATAATTTTATTGACATTGTATAAATATTCATATATAATTAAAGTATATAAATGAAACATGGGAGGGTTTAAATATGTTGTTAGAAAATTTATTACTTGGTGGAGCAGTTTTAAGTTTAGGTAAAATAGCGATGATAATCAAAAATTCAAATACTTGTGATAGTAGTTATACATCTAAAACTGATTGTAAGAATATGAATAATGGTAGTGATAATTTATTCAAAGACGAAGTTAAGTTTCAACAACGGTTAAATAAACAAGTCGTAGACACATATAAGGAACAAAAAGCCAATTACTATAAAGATACTTACAACTATTGTAATCAACTGACTTTAAGTGAATTATATCAATATATCGAATATAATTATAAGTTAAGAGAATATGATTACAAAATATACGGAACTTGTAGTAGAGATAATAAAGAATTAATTGTAAAACATATATCTCAATTAAGTGAAAAATTAGAAAGACCATTTACTAATAGAAATTCGAGATATTAGTTGCACTCATATAAAATATATGATATAATATAGATATAAATATATAATTGGGAGGTTTAAAATGCCATATAAATGTGAAAAAATGAAATTAAGTGAAGAACAAGATAGAAGAGTTAAGTTGACAAAAGAAAAGAAAGTTGAGATTAGGAAAAAATATGATAATGGTGGATATTCCATGAATCAATTAGCTAGAGAATATAATGTTAGTAAAAAAACAATATTATTAATAGTTAATGATGAAAGTAAAAAGAAAAATGATGAACGAGTAAAAAATACTTGGAAATATTATCAGAAATCAAAAGAAGAAAGAAACGAAGTTGCTAGAGAACATAGAAGATATAAAAATGAATTATATAAAAAGGGTGAATTAAAATAATATAAGGGAGATTTCAATATGAAAATACCTAATTGGATTGGAAAAAATAATGATGAAGAAAAAACTTATGAAATTAAAAAGAAAACAATTAATTCCGAAGATGTTAGACTTGAATTTATGAAAACATCTTGCGATGAAAATAAGAAAACTATAGACGAAGATAAATTAGAAAGTTTAAGAATAGAAATGGAGAGACAAAAGAATAGTTGGATATGGGTCGATGGATATAAAGGTATGGATAGTAAAATGGAAGCATATGGTGGATTTAAATATGAATTAAATAAGGAATATGAAATTGATGAAAGTTTTAAAATTTGCAAACAAGGATTTCATTTATGTTTAAAACTCGAAGATGTGTTTAGATATTATAAATTAGAAGGTTGCGATAATAGATTCTTCAAAGTTAAAGCTTTGGTAAATGAATATGATTACAAAAATTATGGTAGAATGTTTACTAAAAAAATGCCATATTCTAATGATGAACGTGTTAGAATTGACAAAATTGTTTCCAAAAAGATTGTTGTTGAAAAAGAAATAAGCAATGAGGAATTATTTAAAATATTTGAAGAAGAATATAAAAAGACCATGCTTAATATAACATTAAATGATTTTGTAAATATTAAAAAATATGGATACGATAGATATGGAATAAATTTAATTAAACATTGTTTTAAAGAAGAATTTGAGTTAAGCGAATTATTTATAGAATTATTATTTGAAAATTTAGACTTATCACAATCAGAGAAATTGTTTAATTTTGCAAAAGCCATATGGAGTACAGAAGTGAACAGTGATATATTTATATATTTATTATTAAAAGAAAAAGGAGGTTTATAATGATGGATAATGATATGTTTG
>JAVWBB010000026.1:0-10741 GCA_036649735.1 Bacilli bacterium | reverse complement strand
AAATTAAAAGAATATGTAGTAGAATTTGAAGATGTTGTAAAATATAGATTTAAAGTAAATGCAGAAGATGAGTTAGATGCTAAAAGCAAAATTAGTTGTATGAGTTCATATGATGAGTATGAAGTGGATAGAAGAGAATATAGCTCAACTAAAGCAAGTGAATATGATGACAAAATAAAATGCGACAGATGTGGAAGTGATGATTTAGTTGTATTTATGTCAAATGGTAAAAATACGGCTATAACATACAGATGTGAAGAATGCGATAACTTTATAAATGTTTACAAAATAAAAGGAGGAATTTAATATGAAAAAAATAATATTAAATTATTTATATTAAATCTATTGACATATTATTGTTATAGTAGTATAATATAAGTATATTAAATAAATTAATAGGAGAGTTAGATTATGAAAGTATGGTTGATTATATTGACACTATGGATAATTGCAGTAGTATTTGGACTATTATTTTTTAAAGGTTTATCAAAGGGTAGAGATGATAATAAAAGATAGGGGTGTGATAATATGAATAAAGAATTAAAAGAAATCGTTGAAAAAGAAGTTTCAGAATTTGACTTAGTTAAAACATATTTAGCATTTTACTATAATAGATACAGATACTTTACGATAAATTGGAGATTAGGAGTTGGCACACAAAGTAAATTGCAAGAATTAGGGTTGTATGTAGAAATAGTAAGTGATTGGAGTCATGGAGATTATACGATTATTAAATATCCACGATAAATTATATAAAACTACATTTATGGAAAATATATTAGCACGATAGTTTTCAATGGGAGAATAAAAATTAAAAAAGATAACAATATGAAAATGTTTTATATGCTTAACCAAATTTAAAAGTAAATGGGCTAAACATAGATTTAAGATTATCACATATAAAACAGAAAGGGGCAAGATTGATATGAGTAAAATATGGTTTACAAGTGACACGCATTTTGGAAGCAAAAGAACGTTAGAACTAAGCAAGAGACCTTTTGAATCAGTAGAAGAAATGGACAAAGTTTTAATAGAGAATTGGAACAATGTAGTGGGAGAATGTGATATAGTAATTCATCTTGGAGATTTTGGAAACTATGAAAGAGTAAAAGAATTAAATGGGTTTGTCAAATTAATCAAAGGTAACTATGAGAAATCTGATTCTAATTTTGATGAATTTAAAGACCATTTTGATAGTGTGCTTTCAGATAATCCCAACTATTGGATAGACCACACTATAGATGATTTTACCTATAACTATAAAATAACAATGAGACATAAACCTAGCTCAGTCAAAGATACAAAGATAACAAAAAATCATATAAATATATTCGGACACACTCATAAACTATGTATGGTAAAGCCATATGGTTTAAATGTAGGAGTCGATTGTCACAATTTTAAGCCAATAGACATAGATACTATATTGTTTTATCATAATGGCATATTAAACTTTTATGATAATGAAGTATTTAATTAAAATATGGGGGGAAATGAATGTGAAAACGATTAAATTAACATCTAAGGAAATAAGAGCCTTGAATGAAGTATTATACTGTAACCCATGTAGAAGTGGGTGTGCGTATGATGAAATGAGTCATAGTAAAAAAACGTGTGATGAATGTGAATTTACAAAATCAATTGAAAGTATAGAAGAAAAGATTAATAATTAATGGTAAAGAGTAATATAATATAATATTAAAATAAAAAGGAGATAATAATTATGAAAAGTATAGCAGTTAATAAATTAATGGATATGGGTATAAGATTTATAAAAGGTCAAAAAGTTGAAAAGTATGATTTTTATACATTATGCTACTATATAAAATTAGCTAAAAGTGGAGAAGTTATAAAATAATAAGGTAGGTGTTGTAAAATTGATGGATGAGTTTGAATACCAATTCATATTAAAGGACATAATTACAACGGACAATGAGCTTAAAAAAGAACTTATAGGTAAGAGTATAAAAATAATATCTTATGGATATCATGATGAGTATTTATTATGTGAAGAATTGGATAAATATATAAAACTTATTAATCCTACGGTTAGAGATATGGGATTAGATGACGTTTGTGTACATGATGAAAGTAACTCATATATACTAGAAATTATAAGAGATAAGAGAGGAATATAATATGTATAAAATATTAGAAAAGTTAGATGAATTATCAATGAGTGAATTAATGTATATAAAATTGTTTTATTAAATTTAAAATAGTTATTGACATATAATAAACACTATGATATTATTTAAGTATAGTAACAAATAAGAAACATAGGGAGGAATTAAAAATGAATGAATTATTAAAAGAATATAAAGAATACTTAGAGTTATTAAATAAATCTGACGAAACTATAAAAAGTTATCTATCTACAATGAATAAACTTTGCAGAGACCAAGACTTCGTTGAAACTGATGACTTTATAAACTTAGATATGTCATGGTGGTTAAGTTATATAGAAGAACAAAAAGAGGCAACAAAACCTTCAACGATAAATAAAAAAATAAAACAAGTAAGCACTTTTTACAATTTCTTAATAATATCAAAAAGAATGAATATAATAAATTATTGCAAGCAGATGCCGAATGTAAATGAAACAAATAATTCAGAATTTAAAGAAAAGGTTTTAAATGATATGCAGATTAAATCTATAATAGGAATAACTTATAATAGAGAATTTAATTTAATAAATAAAAATCATAATAAATATAGTAATTTAAGAGACAAATTAATAATATATATACTATTTGATTTAGGTATGAGGATTGAAGAAATAAGCAGAATAGAAATAAACGACATAAATTTTGAAGATAATAAGATAATGATTAGAGGAAAGGGATTCGGTGGGAACATAAGTAGATTTAACTACTTTAACGATAAAACTAAATCTTTAATGTTAGAATTAATATCAATGAATCCAAATAGAAAATATTTATTAGAAACATATAATAATAAACAATTAGGTACACAGAGCATAAGAAAAATATGGTACAAAGTATGTGAATTAGCAGACATAAAAGGATACACACCTCATAACGTAAGACACTCAGTAGCTTCAAGAATGATTAATGAAGGTGTTAAAATAGAAAAAATAGCACAATTTTTAGGACACAAAGGAGATGCTACTGCTAAGAAATATTATATTAAAGCAACAGATGATTTAAAAGATAGCAAGAAGGTGAATGATAGTTTATTCATGTAGATACATTTTAATATCCATATATATCTATTATCAGATATATATGGATATTTTTTATTATAATTTTATATTTTATATGTATAATATATATATAATTGGCAATAATTTAATTATAGATATAAAATATTGGAGGTACAAAAGATGAGTGATGTTAAAAATATGAATAAATTTGTTAATGAAGAAGTTAAGTCGGATAGCACAAAAAGAGCTTATGAATTAATGTTTGAAAGAATTATAAATGGTGAAGTTGAATCGAAAAAGAATATAGAGGATTTAAGTGAAAAGAGTGATTTATTTAATATAATAAAAACATGTTGCGATGGCAGTACATATAGTTCGGTCTTTACAAAATTTAGTCTACTTAGAAAATATCTTAATTATATTGGTAATGATAATATAAACTCAATATCAAAAAATGATTTAAGAGAACTAGTTACCAATGGTGCGAAAGAGAGTGGTAAACTAAGATATATATCCAAAAGCGAATTAACAGAGCTTATTAGCCAATTAGAGAACTATAGCGATAAATGTATCGTAATGTTGGCTAGAAACGGTGTGGGAATAGATTTTGAAGCAGAAGATTTAATAAACATAAAAGAAAGCGATGTTGATTTAAATAATAAAACAATAAAAGGAAGTAAAATAGATGATTATACAAACTACTTAGTTGAAAAAACATTAGAAGAAAAAGAATACATATCAATGGGAGTTTATGACAAAATAATAATATACAATGAAAATAGCGAATATCTATTTAAAACAAGAAGGGTAAAAGCTACAAACGATGGCGTCAATCATTTTAGGATTAGTGGTTTTAGAGGTAGGTTACAAAAGATTAGACAATCAGTAGGAGATGATAGGATTATACTTAGAAACTTAATACTTAGCTATATAATAGATGAAGTTATAAAATATGAGAATACCAATAATATAGATTTAAATCAAGTTGAACTTAGGAAATTTTTGAATAATGAGTTCAATATAACAAAAAATATATATGATGTCCACTATATGATAAAAGAATTAAAAAATAACAATTTAAAAGGAGAAAAATAAAATGAATAAATTTATGGATAGTAATGTTGAAAGTAAGAGTGCTAAAAAATCATATGTTACATTGTTTAAGAGAATTAATGAGTATGAAGATTTAACAAATAAAGGCATAGAAGATTGGAGTAAAGAAGATTGTTTAGATTTTTTAAGCAATATAGGTAGTAAAAAATACAATACGGTTGCAGTTAAATGGAGTTTATTAAAGAAATATTTAATATATATTAACAATCCTACTTATAGATATATAAACAAAGAAGATTTAGAAAACATTGAATCAAATTCATTAGAATATATACCTTATGATAAAGTTATTGATTCAGTTGAAATATTTAAAAATAATATAGATAAAGCTTTAATATTACTTCTTAGAAATGGGGTAAAGGGAGAAAATTTTGAAGAATTATATAATTTAAAAATATCAGATATAAACGGTAATGTAATCAAATTAGAAAATAGGGAAGTTGAATTAGATGACTATACTTCTAACATAATACACTTAGCTATGGGTGAGAGAGGGTATAGAATGAATATAGGAGTGGATAAGGTTGCAACTTATGATTACTATGCTTATAATAAAGATAGCGAATATCTTTGGAAAAATAGACCTAATAAATTTAATAATTATGGATTAGACCCAATTAAAAAAAATGCCTCAGTTGATAAAATAAACAAATTATTAAGAAGAATAGGCGATGATAATTTATCTTCTTCATCTTTAGCTTTAAGTTATGTTATTGATAGAATAATGGAGTTTGAGAATGAAATGGATATGATACTTACTGAAAAACAAGTTGCATCTTTTATAAATAAAATAGGTGTTAGAATTAATATGTATACTGTTTATACTATAAAGAACTCTATGAGAAAAAATGTTAATAATGTAAAATTTTAAAAATATTATAATTAATTTAAATTTAATGCTATTATGTATTGACTTATGATATTAATAGATATATAATTAAAATATGAAAGGTGGTAATAAAAGTGAAGAAATATAGTTTAGACGAACTGATAAATACATTAGAGATACAGATTAACGACAACAAGTTAGACGTAGAAGATATTAATGTTAAACTAAGTTCTTTATTTTTCTTATTAGAATTAAAAAATATGAAAGATAATATAGAATACATACAATATAATCAAAATGGATGTAAAGCTATCTCGGAAGATTTAATTAAGAGATATATACATACATTACTATGATTACATCGTATATATTGGGAGGATAATTATGGGTAAAGATAGGATATTAAGAGAACCATTGAAATCGTACAAGGATGGAAAATATTTAGTATTTGAGAATACGGCAACTAACAAAGTATGTAAATTTGATTTATCGACTCATGAATGTATTGGATTTAGTGGTAGAAAAGTTAAAAATGTAAAAAGTCAACTTAGTGGGTATCATTTAGATGATGTTATAGACAGTTTTGAAGATAGTAATTATATGAATTTTTTAAGATTTATTGACGAAAATATAAATCGTGTAAAAAATGGTATGGGTAGTTGGAAAGTTGAAAGATATACCAATGTTGGTACTTTCTTAGAATTCGTAGATGATTATAGTAGATTTGAACAATTTTTTGCTTGTGGATTATCGAAAGGATTGAATCGTGATTTAAAATTTAACTTTAATGAAATACCTAAGGGTTTGATTAAAATTATAAGAAACTATGATTTGAACATTGATAATAATATAATTGAAAGTTATATTGACCATCCAAATTTATTTAATCAAATACTTAATTTATACGAAAACAAAGAAATAGATATGAGTAAGCATAAATTGTTGGAATTGTTAACATTTTCAAACGAACCTATAAAGAAAAGTAGAGTGTACCAAAGTAATAATAGCATAAATTTTGTTTCATTGATAACAGAATATAAGTATAAGCCTAAATCATTATTTAAATATATAGACAATTTAATACGTTATGAATCCTTGAACAGTTATAGTTATATAATATGCGAATTAAGGGATTATGCTAAAATGCAGACTCTTATGGGTTGCAAGTTCGATAAATATCCTAGATATTTTTTAACTACAATGAAAATAGTAATTAGGAATTACAATAGTTATAAGGTAAAATATGACGAAGAGTTATTTAAGAAGTCAATTAGCTTAGAATATGAGTTTGGTGATGAAAAAGATGAGTTTAACATAGTAGTGCCTAAGTCTACAGATGACGTTAAGAATGAAGGTGCTAAGTTGAATCATTGCGTAGCTAGTTATATAAATGATATAATAGACAGAAAAACGGTTATATTATTTATGAGAAATAGTAAAATATTAGAAAAACCATTGATAACTTTAGAAATAAGAAATTATAAAATAGTTCAAAATAGAGGAAGTTTTAATAGATATCCGTCAGAAGAAGAAATGGGATTTATTGATAGATATAAAAAATACTTAAATAAATTAGCTAAGTTAAATGAAGAAAAGGCTATTGCCTAATTATAAGGAGGTATAATATGAAACTAGTAAAAGGTGATACAATAATATTAAATAGAGATATTATGGATGGAAGACTTGTAAGAGGAACTGAATTTAAGATTACTAGCATTGTGAATGATGAAGAAATGGTAATGATAGTAAACGATTTTGTTGGTGAAGGATGTTTTTCATTTGAAGAAATAGAAAAATATTTTGATTTAGTATCTAATAAATGTGAAGATTATGATATTAAAGAAGATAAAACGGATAAAATCGAAGATATATATATGGAGAAGAAAAAGAATAAAGTTATAAAATTATTTGATAAATTTAGAAAATAACATTGACTTAGAATAATAATTTGTATATAATAAGTATAGATAATAAGAGAAAGGAAGTTATTATGGAGGATATAGTTAAGATTGTTAAATCAATTGAAGTTGCAAAAGGTAAGGATAAAGAGAAAATATTAAAAGAAAACAAGGATAATGAGCTTTTAAAAAAAATACTAATTTATACGTATGACAAAGATAAAAAATTTAAATTGAGTAAGAAAAGTATAAATCCTAGAAGTGGTGAAAGTATTTGGATAGATTTCTTCACAATGCTAGATGAGTTATCAGAAAGCAATATAAATGATAGCCTAAGAATAAATGTAAATAGATTCTTAGGTGGTATAGATAGTGAAGAAGTTAGAGATTTAATGATAAAAGTTATATTAAAGGATTTAAAAATTGGAGTTTCAGTAAAAACTATTAATAAAGCGATTGACGGATTAATATTTGATTTTCAAGTTATGAAAGCATCTAGTTATAATGAAAAGACTAGTACTAAGTTTAACAGAGAAGCCAATAAAAACGGATATACAATGATGATAAAAGAAAATGGAGAACGATTAGAGGCTATAAAGGAAAATGGTATAGTTACACTTAAATCAAGACAGAACAAGGTGTATGAGGGTTTAGTGGACTTAGAAAAGGCATTCAATGAACTTATGCCAAATAATTATGTGTATGAAGGTGAGTTATTAGCATTTAATCCTCAAGGAAAAGATTGGGAAACGTCCGAAGAACAATTTAAATTAACCAATAAAATATTACACACACTAGGAGATAAGCATGGGATATATGTTTCATTGTTTGATATGATTCCATTGGATGATTTTAAAAAAGGTAAAAGTGAAATATTTGCCATTGATAGAAAAAACAAACTTAAAGAATGTGTTGATTTATATTCATTAGCTATTGGTAAAAACTTCTTACAATATTCAGACCCATTATATATAGGTAATGACACTAGTTTAATACAACCAAAGCTAGAGGAAGTATCAGATAATTCTTATAAAGAAGGGTTGATGGTGGTACTTAACAACAGTATATACGAAAGTAAAAGAGTCAATCAAATACTAAAATGCAAGATATTTAGCACAATGGATTTAAAGGTTATAGGATTAAAGGAATCGGTGGAAAAACCAAATACATTAGGAAGTTTAATATTAGACTTTAAAAATGAAGAGCAAGGGTGTAGCGGGCTATCTGACGAACTTAAAGAATTATGGTGGAATAATCCTAATGAAATAATAGGAAAGATAATAGAGTGTAAATATAAGGCTATAACCAAAGATAAAGATGGAAAAGAGTCACTACAGTTCTGTAATTTTGTTCGTCAAAGATTTGAAAAGGATGAAATAAGTTATGAATAATATATTTTTTATTTTCATTGACTTATAATTTAAATAAAGATATAATTAAAACAAATGGGGGTGTCAATTATGGAGGAGTTATTAAATGAATTATTGGAAGATGAGTTTTTTGAATCATTTTCCAAAGATGAGATAATGGAAGTTGTAGAAGAATTGGGAATAATAAATGGAAAGGTGGAGATTTTATAATGGAAAAAGTTAGACCAACTCAAATAAGACCTATTAAAGATTATGTGACTAACGTATCATCAAAAAATGTATTAAAAGTAGGTGCAATAGGTAAGAGTTTTTATATTGTAAATTATTCAATTATGAGTGGGGAAGAAATAATAAAAATTCATACTTTTAAGCAAGGCAGAGAACTTGATATAATCGAGGAAGTTCCTCAAGAAATAGTTAAAGATTTCTTTAATCAAATGACTTTCTTTTAAAAAAATTAAAAAATTATGTTGACTTAGAATAAAAATGAGTATATAATATATAGGTAAAATTAATAAAATAAAAAACTAAAGGAGATTATGATATGGGATTGAATACAAACGGATTTAAATTAGGTGGAGTTTTAGTTGAAAAAAATATAATAATGGGGAAAAATAAAGATACTAAAAAAGAATGGATAATGGCAGATTTAACAATTGAAGTTGGGGAAAATCAAAGAATAAACTTATCTCTGTTCCAAAATAAACTAAAAGCAGATGGTAATGAGAATAGCATATACACAGGAATAGCTACTATAAGAGACCAATTCAAATCTTTAAACAGTCAAGTTACTAATAAAGTTGGAAATCCCGATGCTAAACCTATAAAGCATGAAGCTACTACTGTTGCTACAAGAGAAGAATGCGACTTTGTAAGTGCCAATAACGAAGTTACACTTTCTATGAATCATTATGTAAAAGATGGCAAACTTCAATCTAACTTTAGATTATCTACAAGATTCGTAAATAGAGCTAAAGAAACTGATTCAAAAGTTCCATATATAGAAGGTAACTTACAAGGTATAATAACTGAAAAAGGTGTAGAAAAAGAAGATTCTAACGGTAACAGATATGTTGAAACTGAATTAACAGTACCGACTTTTAGAGAGGGGTATACTAAATCTAATGGTGAAGTTGTAGAAGACAGTATAGTAGTTGATAAGTTTAAGTTGGTACTAAAAGATAATGAAGATGCAATAGATTACTGTATGTCAATATTTGGAGTCAACACAGTTTGTTGTATAGGAGTAGAGCCTATGATAAAAGTGGTTTCAGAAGAACCAAAAGAACCTATTAGTACTCAAAAGAGAGGATTTGGAAAGATAGCTAGTTTAGAACCAACTACTAAAATCGTAAGAGAAATTAGAGTGGTAGGAGGTTACGATTTAGAAGAACGAGAATATGTAGAAGATAAGGCTTTTAATTATGAATTATTTGAAAAAGCCGTAGCTAAATATGATAAGGATTTAGAGGATAAATTAAATGAAAACGGAAAAGAAACAACTACAACTAGAGGATTCGGTAAAAAAGGTGGAAGTGTTCCATTTTAATATATAATGTATGATTAAAATTAGTATATATTATATTAATTAAGTATATTTTAAAAATAAAATCAAAATCGTATTTAGGACTTTAAAAAACTAAGTACGATTTTGAAAAAAGGAGATTAATATCACGATGGAATATGTGTTAACATTAGATAATTTAAGAAATTGCTTTAATTATGCGATAGAAAGAAAATGGAAATATATTGCAGTAAAAATAAGAATGCAAGGATTTGAAAAAGACGAAATTATAATTAATGAAACTGAAAACTTTGAGAAAAAATTAGAATACTATGAAAAAGCTTACAACGAAGATTTAACTCTTAAAACTTTCAATGGAATTAAAATAGTTGGATTTACTTATTCAGACAGTTTTACCAATATAGAATGGGATTTACTAGGAGTATTATAATATAGGGAGGTTTATATGAAAGAGATAAAATGTGACCATTGTGGAATTGAATTAGATGTAAAAGATGCTATTCCTTGTAATTGGAAAGAAATTGATTCAACTTGGCATTACTGTAAGCCGTGTGACAATAGTTTTAAATCTGCAAAATTTATAAATTTAGTTTCAAGAATTTGTAATGAAAAGTTTAGAGAATTTAAAGAATTAAATGATGGTATAATATTTTCTGAGTTTAGAATGTTTGTAGTATCAGATGAATTAGACGAAGTGTTTGAAGAATATTTAGGAAGAAACGAACTATTTGATGCTACAATCGGATATAATCAAGAATATAATGGAATGAGTATAGAATTTTGTTACAAAGGTGAGATTATAGTTCCAAAATGCAATAATTTAAATTTAAGTATGTTTGA
>JAVWBB010000025.1:0-14261 GCA_036649735.1 Bacilli bacterium | reverse complement strand
AGGAAGATTAATATATAATAATAAAGAATTAAGTTTTTAATAATCTTAATTCTTTTTAAATATTTTAAATATTCTTTCTACAGTTATAAATAAATAATAAATAGGCCTATTTATAATATAATCAAATTCTCCAATATATTCATTAATCTCACCATTAAATCCTAATTTCATTTCATTTAATCCACTATATTTATTTTCTTTAGTAAAATCTCCAGTAATAGCGTTTAAATTGAACTCTTTGTAGTTAAGCTTAGTATATTCTTCAATGATACGCCATTTTAATAAATAAGTTGGGTAGAAATTACTATACTTTTTATCAAAACTTTCAATTAGTAAATATACTTTATTATTATATAAGATTATAATAGATGTTCCTATTAAGAATCCTTTTGGATTACTCTCTAATAGTTTAGTAGATGAAACTAATATTTTTTTATAATTATTTAATAATATATCTGAATCCATTTTTTTACTAATTAATTTATTAACATTTTTACCTTTATGCTTACTAACCAAACTATTAATTTGCTCATTTTTTTCTAATTCTTTTTCATATAAATACTTACTATTTATTACAGATGTTTCAGGATTAATATAAATATTATATATTTTAATATTATCTTTAAAATTATTTATTAAATTATCATAAAAATCTTTATTTTTTCGATACTTTCTTTTGATAATATCATAAGATTTATTAATATTTTTATCTTTATCTTCATGTACTTCAACTCCATATTTTAAAGCCCGTCTTATTCTGTTTTTATGATTCTTTTTAAAACCTAAAAAAGATAATTCGCTATTATTTAAATTGATATACGTTTCAAATCGTGACTTTAAATTTTCGAAATATTTTGTATTTCCCCTATATATATAACCGGCATTAATAAAATTATTCATAATATTTTTATTGTTTCTATTAGATAAAATAACATTTCCCTTATTGTCCCTTTTATTTATTATAATTAAAGGGTCAATTTTAATAAAAATAAAACCTTGTTTTAATAATAAATGCTTAAACTTAATTGTAAAATCTTTTAGTAAAGCTTTATTAGTATAATCTATTAAAATACCTCTAGGGGCATAAGCATATTTAAAATTCATAAATATTTTCTTATAAAGAATTAAAGAAGCACCTATTAATTTGTTATCATCAACAATACCTATATAATGAGTAGAAAAATCATTTTTACAACTATTACCATACATGCTAGTTTGATAAAAACTAGTTAGTTCATGGTTCTTTGAAAAATCATTAAATTCTTTTTCACTTAAAGTAATAAGTTTCATAGTACCTCCTTTTAACCCCTATATATTAGCATATTTTTAAACAAAAGTATAGAAATATATTATAATTTATAGTATACTAAATTATATAAACGTAGGAGGATATATGTTTGAAAATAAAAAAGTATTAATTCTAGGATTTGCTAGAAGTGGTTATGAGGCCGCTAAGATATTAATAAAAAAAAATAATATAGTGATTGTTAATGATTTAAGTGAAAAACAAGACATGGATAAAGTTAAAGAATTAGAAGAATTAGGTGTTAAATTTATTTTTGGAAGTCATCCCGATGATTTATTAGATAATACTTTTGATTATTTAATTAAAAACCCAGGAGTACCAATTAATCATAAATATGTTTTACTTGCTAATAAATTAAATGTTTCAGTTATTAATGAAGTAGAAATGGCTTATAATTTATTACCAAAAGACATAAAACTAATTGCAATAACAGGGACAAATGGGAAAACAACAACGACAACCCTTATATATGAAATGCTTATTAAAGAAGGACTAAAAGCACATTTAACGGGAAATATTGGATTTCCTTTATGTAGTTTTTTAAATATATTAAAACCTAATGATATAATTGTTATGGAAACATCTTGTCAACAATTAGAAAATTTATATAATTTTAATCCAGATATTGCCGTAATGACTAATTTATTTCCTGCTCATATTGATTTTTTTGGTGATTATGATAAGTATAAGAAAGTTAAAACTAAAATATTTCAAAATCATACTAAAAATCATATTGCTATACTAAATAAAGATAGTTTAGAAGTTATGGATGAAACAAAAAATATTAAATCTAATTGTAAATATTTTTCAAGTAGTAATAAAATAGAAGGTTGTTATATAAAAGATAATAGTATTTATTATTATGATGAATTTATTATTAAACTATCAGATATTATTTTAAAGGGAACTCATAATTATGAAAATATAATGGCGGCGATTATGGTTGTTAAAGAATTAAATGTTTCAAATGATTCAATTATAAAAGTATTAAAGCAATTTTTAGGGTGTGAACATCGTTTAGAGTTTGTTAAAACAATTAATAATAAATCATTTTATAATGATTCAAAAGCCACTAATAACAAGTCAACTCAGATCGCACTTTTATCATTTACTACACCTACTATTCTTATAATGGGGGGACTTAATAGAGGTCAAGATTTTAATGAATTATTAGAATATATGAATCACGTTAAGTTAATTGTTTGCTATGGTGAAAATAAAATGTTTATAAAAGAATTTGCTAATAAGAATAATATATCTATCCAAGTTTGCGATAATTTAGAAGAGGCAGTTAAATTAAGTGATAAATTAAGTACCGATGGTGATACAATATTATTAAGCCCAGCATCAGCTTCTTGGGATCAATACAAAGACTTTGAAGAAAGAGGAAGAGCATTTAAAAAATATGTTAATGAATTAGGAGAATAGGATGAATATAAAAAATATTAAAGCTAGGGAAATATTAGATTCTAGAGGAAATCCAACTGTTGAGGTGGATGTAATATTAGATAATAATGTTATTGGTAGAACAAGCATTCCTAGTGGGGCTTCTACAGGTATTAACGAGGCTTGTGAACTAAGAGATAATGATAGTAGATATTTAGGATTAGGTGTTAGAAAGGCCGTTAATAACGTTAATACAATTATTAGAAAAGCACTTATTGGAATGGATGCATCTAAACAAAGAGAAATTGATACACTATTAATAAATTTAGATAATACTTCTAATAAAAGTAATTTAGGAGCGAATGCTATTTTGGGTGTATCAATATCATGCTTAAAAGCTAGTGCATTATCTAATAATCAAGAATTATATGAATATGTTGGGAAAGAATATAGTATGCCTATTTGTATGATGAATATTTTAAATGGGGGAATGCATGCTGATAATAATCTAGATTTTCAAGAATTTATGATTATTCCTTTTAATGATGATTTTAATGAAAGAATAAGAATTGGTTCAGAAGTATTTCATTGTTTAAAGAAATTATTAAAGAGTAAAGGATTAAATACGAATGTTGGTGATGAAGGAGGTTTTGCGCCTAATTTATCTTCAAATAAAGAAGCATTAAATTGTATAGTTGAGGCTATTAAATTAGCTAATTATATTCCTGGTAAAGATGTTTTTATAGGACTTGATGTAGCCGCTACTTCTTTTTATAATCAAGATACTAAGTTATACAAAATAAATAATCAAGACTTTACTATGCTAGAACTTTTAGACTTTTATAAAGAGTTAGTAGCTAATTATCCAATTATTTCTATAGAAGACCCTTTTTATGAAGAAGACTTTCAAGGGTTTAGTTTAATAACTAAAGAAATAGGTGATAAAGTTCAAATTGTGGGGGATGATTTATTTACAACAAATAAAGTATTACTTCAAAAAGGAATTGAATTAAAAGCTTGCAATGCTATTTTAATAAAACCTAATCAAATAGGTACTTATAGCGAAATGCTAGAGACTATTAATTTGGCTAGATTAAATAATTATAAAACTATTATATCTCATCGTAGTGGTGAAACAGAAGACACATTTATTGCTGATTTAGCTGTGGGGCTTAACTTAGGTCAAATAAAAACAGGCTCAATGTCTAGAACAGATCGCATATCTAAATATAATAGATTAATTAGAATTGAAGAAAATGTTGATTTATCTGAGTTTTTATGATTAAATAAGTAATATTGAAACAGGAGGATATATGAAAATAATTTTAATAATAATATCATTGCTATTAATAACATTAGTGTTGTTGCAAAGTTCTAAAGCGGAAGGAGCATCACAAATAATAAGTGGGGGTAATTCTGATTTGTTTACTAAAAGAAAAGAAAGAGGAACTGAATTGATAATTAGTCGTATGACTATGTTTTTAGGGTTGGTTTTTTTTGGAATTTGTTTGACAATGATGTTTTTAGGCAAATAACAATAAAGGAGAGAAAATAAATGGAACCTGAAGTACTTGAACTTATAAAAACAATAAAATCAATTAGTACAGTAGAATTAGAAGAGGAACTGGCATCTATTCAAAGGAAAATAATAAATATTAATTTATTACAAAATAAGATAACTAGTGATTTAGCGGATAAAAAAATATCTTTTATAGAATTTAATACTGCTGATAGAATATTATTTCATCAGCTTACAAAAATAAAGTTTGAGGAAAATAAATTAACTTTAGAAATTGCACTTAAAGAATGCTACAAAGAAAGATTACGTGTTGTTTTATCCTTTTGTATGAATAAATTGTCAACTAATGATGCTTCTCGTAAATATTTTGAAATGATTAAATCTGAAGTTCTATTATCATTACAATGTGAGTTAGTTAAGTTAAGATTAAATAAAATTGATAGTAACGCAACTGGTAAAAAGGCAGAGTTTGAAAAATTTAATGATAAAAAAGAAATAGAAGAGATAGTTGATTATATAAATATGAAGACTTTTGAACAGGAAAAATTTAGTATTATTGATTTTGATTGTAAAGATTTATTATCTTTAAATGCCGAAATTGTTTTTGACCGAATATGTTTGAAAAAAGGACTGTTAAAATAGTCCTTTTTAGTTTATAATAAAATAATAGGAGATAAGATGAGAGATAAAGTTGTTGAAGTTTTAAAAAACAGTGATAGAGCATTATCTATTGAGGAAATAGATAATTTATTAGGTGGAGAAACAATTGATGATATTTGGGATATAACTGAGGAACTGAAAAAATTAGAAATGGAATCTATTGTGTATCATTCTAATAAAGATAAATTTATGCTATTAGAAAATAGTCATTTAAAAAAGGGAATTGTTCGTACTAATAAAAAAGGTTTTGGTTTTATTGAAGGTGAAGGTTATGAAGACATTTATGTGTCTTTAGAAAATATGAATGGGGCAATTAATGGTGATATTGTTTTAGTAGAAGTAATAAGTAAAAAGAATCTAGATAAAATAGAAGGTAGAATATTAAAAATAGTTAAAAGAGAATTATCTACTTTTGTTGGGGAAATTAATTTTAAAAATGAAATTGGTTATATAACTTTAGATGATAACAAAATTAAATTAGACATTGAAATACCTAAAAGCAAGAATATGGGAGCAGTAGATGGGCATAAAGTATTAGTTAAAATATTATCAATGCGTTCTAAAGGAAAATATGATGGTGAAGTTATTGAAATATTAGGTCATAAGAATGATCCTGGAGTTGATATTTTATCAATTACTAAAAAGTATAATATAAACGATGTTTTTAGTGATTTAGTGATGGAAGAGATAGATAAAATTCCAAGTGAAGTTTTACCTGATGAAAAAGTAGGAAGACGAGATTTGACTAATGAAGAGATATTTACGATTGATGGTGATGATACTAAAGATATAGATGATGCGATAAGCATTAAGAAATTACCTAATAACAACTATTTATTAGGAGTACATATTGCTGATGTTTCTTATTATGCTAAGGAAAACTCGGAAATAGATAAAGAAGCATATGATCGTGGGACAAGTGTTTATTTAGTTGATAGAGTAGTGCCAATGTTACCTCATCAATTATCAAATGGCATTTGTTCATTAAATCCAGGTGTGGAAAGATTAACTATTACTTGTGAAATGGAAATAAATGATGTTGGTAAAGTAGTTGATTATAAAATATATGAAAGTTTTATTAAGTCAAGAATTCAAATGACTTATAAAAAGGTTAATCAAATATATAATAATGAAGACGTAGTCGAATATAAGCCATATATTAATTCTTTGATGCTTATGAAAGAATTATCAATTATTTTAGGAAAAAACAAAGATGAAAGGGGATACTTGGATTTTGATGTTGATGAAGCCAAAATATTAGTTGATGAATTAGGGCATCCACTTGATATTGTTAAAAGAGATCGTGGAATTGGAGAAAAAGTAATTGAAGACTTTATGATTGTGGCCAATGAAACAGTAGCAACAACAATCTTTTATATGGAGTTACCATTTATTTATCGAATTCATGAATATCCTAAAGAAGAAAAAATTAGGGAATTTTTAAGTTTTTTAGGTACAATGGGATATCATATGCCAGGTAATCTTAAGGACACTAATCCTAAGAGTATTCAAGGATTATTAAAATTTTTAAATGATAAACCAGAATTTAAAATATTATCTAGTTTGCTTCTTCGAAATATGCGAAAAGCTATTTATGGAACTGCTAATTTAGGACATTATGGTTTAGCTAGTAAGTGTTATACGCATTTTACTTCGCCAATTAGGAGATATCCGGATACTACAGTTCATAGATTGCTTCGTACATATTTATTTAATAAAGATTTATCTCATACGACAATTGCTCATTGGGAAGAAAAACTTCCTTTATTAGCGGAACATGCATCAGGAAAAGAAAGAGCTAGTATTGAATGTGAGCGTGAAGTTGAAGATATGAAGATGGCTGAATATATGGAAAATCACATAGGCGAAGAGTTTAAAGGAATGATTTGCAGTGTAATGAACTTTGGTTTGTTTGTTCAATTAGATAACCTAATTGAAGGACTTGTTCATGTTAATGAAATGAATGATTTCTTTGTTTATGACGAAAATACGATGAGTTTAACGGGAAGAAGAACAAATGTAGTTTATAAAATAGGTGAAGAAATTATTGTTCGTGTTTTAAAGGCTTCAAAAATTGAAAAGACAATCGATTTTGTAATTGTTAAAAAAGTATAATTACAAAAATAAAAATAAGTAAAAAAGGATTGAATTCAAAACTTAGTTCCAAATATTGATAAGTTATAATTTTTAATGACTAAGTTCCCATACATAGGTAGTTATTATATTACTAGTTTATTTGTCAATAAAGGTACAGAAAAAATTTTTAACTATCGTTGATTAATAATCATATTTGTCATTATATATGATCTTACTTTTAAAATGATAAACAAGCCATTTTTTAATATAATAAGATAATATTAAGAAATAATCAAATTGATATTTCCATTGATTACAAATAAAGATAAACTTTATTTGAATAATTATTATATATTCAGCGACTAAGTGCACGTTGTTGAAAAAGCGGGAATTTAAAAATATATTTAATTATAAGTAAAAAAGACTAGGAATAAGTCTTTTTTTGGCTTATAATAAAATGTAGGGGGAAATGTATGGAAAATAAAATTTTATTTGCTTTAAATCAGTCAAAATATGCTCTGTCTAAATTAGATCTAGAGAAAATATTACAAGAAAGTATAGACGATGAAGTTATTGAAACATTAAAAAATAATTATAGTATTGTTGAAACAATAACACATAAGTTAATGCCATTTAATCGTGGTACTTTAAGAAAGGGTATTATTCGCATTAATAAAAATGGTTCAGGAGTATTTGAATCTGATAGTGAGAAGTTTATTATTGATAAGGACAATACGATGTTTGCCATTGATTATGATGAAGTGCTAGTTAAGCCTATTTATAGTAAAAAAGCATCAGATAAGAATAAAGCAATTGTTTTTGAAGTAATAAAGAGAGATAACATTGAAATAATAGGTGAGGTTTATAGTTACAATGGCATCAAGTATGTTAAGCCACAAGACAATAGTTTAAGAAAACTAATTATTAAATTGGATGATGAAAATGTAATGGAAGGTCATAAAGTTAAGGTTAAACTAAACCCTAATGAATTAAGTGAGAAAATTGACTGTAAATTAATTAAAGATTTAGGACATAAAGATGACCCAGATATGGACGTTAGATTAATTTTGGAAGAATATAATGTCGAAGTAGATTTCTCTGATGAGGTAATGGAAGAAGTAAGAAAATTACCAAAAGAAGTGTTAAGTGAAGAAAAAAATGACGTTGTAGATTTAACCTCAAAGAATTTAGTAACTATCGATGGTAATAATACTAAGGATATTGATGATGCAATTTATGTTGGTAAGTTAGATAATGGTCATTATGAAGTTATTATCTCAATTGCTAATGTCGCACACTATGTTAAATTAGGCGGAGAAATATTTAAAGAAGCATTAAAAAGAGGAACAAGTATTTATTTTTTAAATAGTTCAATTCCAATGCTACCTAGGGAACTATCAAATGGTATATGTTCACTAAATCCTGAAGTTGAAAGATTAGCGCTATCGACAATTATGGAATTTGATTCTAATCTTAAATTAATTAATTATAAAAAAGTAGAAAGTGTTATTAAATCAAAAAAACAAATGACTTATGAAAAAGTTAATAAGATATTAAATGGTGAAGAAGTTGAAGAATATCAAGAATTTAAAGATATGATATTAGTAATGAAAGAATTTTCAGATATTTTAGAGAAAAACCGTTTAGATAGAGGATATTTAAATTTTGACCGCGACGAAATTGAAGTAATTGTTGATGAATTTAATAAACCAATTGAGTTATCAAAAAAGGAAAAAGGAGAAGCACAAAAAATAATTGAAAATTTAATGGTTTTATCAGGTGAACAACTATCATCACATATGAGTATGATGGATATTCCATTTCATTTTAGAATTCATGCCAAACCTAAACCAGAGATTATGAAAAACTTTATTGAATTACTTAAAAGTATGGGTTATGAATATCCTAACAAAACACTCTATGATGATAAATATTATTTACAAGACATATTAAAATATATTGAAAAATTGCCAGAAAATGAAGTTTTAAAAACACAGTTTTTAAGATGTTTACCAAGAGCAATTTATGATATTAATAATATTGGACATACGGGACTTGCTAGTGAAAAGTATACTCAAGAAACGGCACCAATTAGAAGAATATTAGATTTGATTAGCCAATATTTAGTTATTGATTTTATGATAAAAAAGGATAATCGTCAATCAACTAAAGATAAATGGGAAGATTTAGGATCTATGACTAAACAGGCTACCATCACGGAACAAAAAAGTGAAAAAATTTCCAGAAAAATTACTGGGATGAAGGCATTAGAATATATTGGCTCTCATTTAAATGAACAATTTAAGGGAACAATTAATAGTATTGATGAAAAACATATTTATGTAACATTAGATAATTTAGTTGAAGGTTCAATTAATTTTAGTGATTTAGATGATTTTTATGTTTTTAATTCAAAAAGTCATTCTTTAACCGGTAAAAATACGGGTGATATATTAATGATAGGGGATCGGCTATTACTGACTATAACAAGAATTGATAAGAAAAATGGAATAGCTAATTTTAGAATCGAATCAAAACTTAAAAGTGTTAAGATGAATCCAGGAATAATTAAACCATTTCAAAAAGTTAAAAAAAGGAAAAACAGCGATTATCAAAAATAACAAATGAGGTGATATAGTGGAAATATTTAATAGGAAAGCAAAGTATGATTATTTTATTTTAGATGAATATGAATGTGGAATTGCTCTAACAGGAACAGAAATAAAATCAATTCGAAGAGGAAGTTGCAGTTTGGGAGATTCTTATGGAATTATTAAAAAAAATGAATTATATATATTAAATATGTTTATATCACCATATAATGAAGGAAATATTCATAATCACATAGAAACAAGAACAAGAAAATTACTTGTTCACAAGAGTGAAATAAAAAAACTAAATGAAAAAGTTCACTTAGAAGGCTATACTTTAATTCCTTTAAAACTATATTTTAAAAATAATATTGCTAAAATATTATTAGGAGTATGTAAAGGAAAGAAAAATTTTGATAAACGTGAAACGATTAAACAAAGGGATATAACAAGAGAAATAAATAAAGCAAATAAGTTAAATGTTAATTAAATAGTTAACATTTTTTCTTCTAATCTTGATATTATTTCTTGAAATGTTATATTATTAATGATAACATGGTAATGAAAGTAAAGAGGGACAATATGGAAATGATATTAAATTTTTACGTTAAAGTATTAGATGGACCTATTTATATTATTGTTAGTATTATATGTGGTATTTTAATATGTGCATGTATTGGTTATATGGGAGAAAAGTATTTAGAAAATAAGAAAAACACATTAAAAGAAGTGACAATTTTAGATAAAGTAGATAATATTTAAAAGAAGTAGTAAAATAATTTAAGGAGTTGAAAATATGAATATAGATTTTATTATAAGCATTATTAAAAAAATAATCGATATTTCCCTAGTATGGATGGTATTTTATTATATATTAAAAAACATTAAAAATAATGTTAAATTATCTTTATTATTTAAAGGGGTTATAATAATAGTTATTTTAAAAGTAGCGGCTGATTTCTTTAAACTAGTTACTTTGGGATTATTGTTAGAATATGTTATTATGTGGGGACCATTAGCACTGATTATAATTTTTCAACCAGAGATAAGAACAGTTTTAGAACAATTAGGGCGTAGTCAGTTACTCGGAAGGCATAAAGTTTTAAGTGTGGATGAAAGAGAAAGGCTAGTTTATGAAATAATTAATGCTGTTGATTATATGCGAAAGACAAAAATAGGGGCATTGATTGTCATTGAAAGAGATTATAGTTTAGCTGATTATATTAATAAAGGGCGAAAGATTTATGCGGATTTATCTAGTGAATTATTAATTTCAATCTTTTTTCCTAATAACCCTTTACACGATGGTGCTGTAATTATTCAAGGTGATCGAATATCTTGCACGGGAGCAGTTTTGCCAACTAGTAATAATTTAAAAAATAATAAACGTTTAGGAACAAGACATAGAGCAGCAATTGGAATTACAGAAGAAACAGATGCGATTAGCATTGTAGTTTCAGAAGAAACAGGAAAATTATCTATTTCAGTTAAAGGCGAATTATTTTACAATTTATCAATTGATGATATGAGAATGATGCTTATTGATGAATTACGTCCTAAATCAGAAGAAAATTATATTGAGGAAGTAAATGAGGAAGAAATATATGAAGAAAATAATTAAGAGTTTAAAAAAAATAATTGTTAATATTTATTCCTTAATAGATAAAATAATAATTGTGCCTATTACGAAATTTTTCCTTAAAATAAGCGATTTTTTTAAAGAGAATAAGTTTGCTTTAGAAAAGTTTATAGGAAATAAACAGACTTTAATTGTTGTTTCCTTGTTGTTTTCTTTATTTATCTTTTTCTTAGTAGATAGTAAAGGGAATATTTTAATTGATAATTCAGCAGGTGTTTTAGATAAACAACCTGTAACAGCTATTTATAACGAAGAAGCTTATGTTATTGAGGGATTACCAAAAACGGCTGATATAACTTTAATTGGAAGAAAATCAGATATATATTTAGCTAAACAATATCCTAATCATGAAATATCTGTTGATTTAAGAAATTTAAAAGAAGGCAGTAAAGAAATAGCTTTAAAATATAAACCACCTTTTTCATCAATTGGTTATAAATTAGATCCATCAGTTGCGACAATTTATATTTATCCAAAGATTTCTGATACGAGGGAAATTGCTTATGATATAGTTAATAAAGATAGTTTAGATTCTAAATTAATTATAGATAAAGTAGATTTAAAAAGAAATGATGTCACAATAAAAGGCGCTAAATATAAATTAGAACAAGTAGCGACAGTTAAAGCATTAATTGATATTAATACTATTTCTAATCCTAAAGAAGGAATTATAACTGTTAAAAATGTGCCACTTGTAGCTTATGATCAAAAGGGGAAAATAGTTGAGGTTGAGATTGTTCCTAATATATTAGATGTCGATATTACAATATCTTCCCCATCTAAAAATGTTCCTATTAAAGTTGTTCCTAAAGGTGAGTTATCTGCGGGGAAATCAATTAAATCAATGGATTCTAGTGTAACATCAGTTAAAATATATGGTAGTTTAGAGACACTAAAAAAAATAGAGTATATTGAGGCTACTATTGATATAAATAAATTAGAAAAAAATAAAGAGTTTACTGTTAATTTAAAAAACCCAACCGGAATTAGAGAAATGAGTTCTAAAACTATTACTGTTAAAGTAATATTGGATGATTCTACGACTAAAGAGTTTACTGGAGTAGGAATTGAAATTAAAAATTTAGGAAATAATTTAAAAGCTCAAGCTACATCTTTAGAAATGAGTAATGTGACAGTAATTGCTACGGGTAGTAAATCAGTTATTGATGAAGTAAATGTAAAAGACATTTATGCTTATGTAGATTTAAGTGGTTTAGAAGTTGGTGAACATAGTGTTGATGTTAAAATAGTTGGTAAAAACAATACTGTTTCATATAAAGCTAAAACAACGAAGATTACAATAAGAATATATAAGGACTAACTAAAATAATTTAATTATATTATTTTAATACGTTATTAAAAATAAAAAAGTTATTAACATTTACTGTTGATAACTTTTTATTATTTAAGCATCTAAGTTTTTAAAAAAAATACCAATACAAACAATTCCTGATAATCCAACTAAGCCATAAATTATACGACTTATGATGCTAGTTAAATCTCCAAATAAATATTCAACTAAATTAAATTCAAATAAGCCAATTAATCCCCAATTTAAAGCTCCTATAATAACAAGCACTAATGCAGTCTTATATAAAATATTCATTTTCTCCTCCTTCACCTTACTATTATTATAATAAACAATTTTTTTTTAATTATTCATGAATATTTATTTATTTTACAAGTATAATTAAATGAAAATAAAAATATGAGGTGAAAGATGAAAAAATTATTTATTTTTGTACTACTTATTGGAATATTTTTTACAACGGGATGTAATAAAAATAGCGAAAAGAACATTGTCGATGACTTAGAAAAGAAGATAGGAAAGGCATCATCCTACAAATTAGAAGGAGTATTAGAAATAGTCAATAACGATGAAAGTTATAAATACGATGTAACCGTTATGTACAAGAAACCAGAATTATATAAAGTATCATTAGTTAATAAAAATAATGCTCACGAACAAATCATTTTAAAAAATAATGAAGGGGTTTATGTTGTTACGCCATCATTAAACAAAAGTTTTAAGTTTTCTAGTGAATGGCCAAATAATAATTCACAAGTGTATTTACTTAATTCAGTAATTGAAGATATTAAAAAGGATGAAAAAAGAAACTTTAAAGAAGAAGGAAAAAATTATGTAATCACCGTTAAAGTTAATTATCCAAATAATCGTCGATTAGTTAAGGAAAAAATAATTGTTGATAAAAATTTAAATATTACGCAAATAGAAGTAATGGATGAAAATAATATTCCTAATATGAAAATGACATTTAATAAAATTGATTTAAAATATATTTCAAAAGAAATGGACTTTAAATTAGATGATATTATGAAAGATAAAGTAATTGACAATAAACCAACTTCTAAGTTAGATGATATTATATATCCTTTATATATTCCAAATGGCACTAAATTAAGTAATCAAGAAAAAGTTGAAAAAACTAATGGTGAAAGAGTCATAATGACATTTGATGGCGAAAAACCTTTCTTATTAGTTGAAGAGACAGTTAGTAGTTATGAAGAATTTACGGTTATTCCAACTTTTGGTGAACCACAAATATTAATAGATACAATAGGAGTTGTAAGCGATAAATCACTTTCATGGACTAGCGGCAAAACAGAATACTATTTAGTTTCTGATGATATGTCTAAAGAAGAACTATTAGAAATTGCTAAAAGTATCAATAATATTCCAGCTTTAAAATAATAAATTAAATAGTTTTAAAAATTTTCTTAAACGATAAATAAAATATAGCGACATTATTTAAAATGGAACTATATTTTTTTGCTTGTTAAAATATAAGATTATAAAATTAGTTTTTTTATATTACTATTTAAATCAAATTTAAGCGTTTTTTGAAATTTTATGAAAATTATTTTTCCCCGTACTTACGGCAATTTTCTTGCGTTTTGACAAATTTAAAAAAATAGTTAAGGAATTTTCAATAGTTTTTACCAATAATATATGTAGGAGGTGATAAAGTTATGATTGTGTTTTAATTGTTTTTTAGAAAGTAAAAGTAACAAAATGAAAGGAAATCGCAATGATGGGGGCAGAGGAATTAATTTTTAATATTG
>JAVWBB010000024.1:3465-15017 GCA_036649735.1 Bacilli bacterium | reverse complement strand
TTCTTAATTTTACTTCTTTCATTTAAGTCACCTCGGTGACATATTATATCATAATTGAGACATAATCTCGGAATAACACTTAAGACATTATCACATACTAATCATAGTCTAAAAAAATTATAAACTATATTAGTTGACATAGTAATATAATTTATATATACTATTAATGAAAGTGAGAAAACAATTATGAATAATGAAAAATCATGTGGAGCATTTATTTTTGATGGAGATAATGTATTAATTATTAAACAAAAAAAATCCTAAAATACTAATTAAATACTTAACGATGATTAATTTATAAAATTGAAATTACATATAAAAATATTAAATATATATAAAGTATTAACAACAATAATTTTTAATCTTATATGCTAGAGAAGTAAGCAAATATGCTATATGCAGGAGGAAGTTTTGAAAAATATTATTATTACAGGTGGTGCCAATGGAATTGGAAAAGAGACAGCTTTATTATTTTCAAAAAATAATAATGTTATTATTATAGATAATGATAAAGAAAAGTTAGAAAAACTTAAAGGGGTTATAGGTATTGATATATATAAATGTGATATATCAAATGAAAAAGAAATATATAAAACATTTTTAATAATTAAAAAAAAATATAAAAAAATAGATATTTTAATTAATAATGCATCCCAGCAAATTGAATCTAGTCTTGATAATACAAAAATTAAAGAATGGAAACATATTATAGATATAAATTTAACAGGTACATTTATTGTAATTAAACAAGCTTTAAATCTAATGTCAAATGGGGCAACAATTTTAAATGTTATTTCTGTACATCATAATATACCGAGAAAGAACAAATATCACTATGATTCTTCGAAAGCAGGGGTTGCAATGTTAACAAAAGAAATTGCAATAGAATTAGCTGAAAAGGGCATAACAGTTAACGCAATTTCATTTGGGGCAGTAGATACAAATATGAATAAAGATTGGACGAGTAATATAGAAATGATTAATAATGTACTAGAGAAAGTTCCACTAAAAATATTATTCAAACCTGAACAAATAGCTACTTTTATTGAACTAATAATTAATAATTTTAGTAGATACACTACTGGATCAATTTTCACAATAGATGGTGGGAGAAGTTTACTATGATGAATAATTTAACAATGAAAATCAATCATTTCAAAAAAGGCCGAGAAATAGAAAAAAACAAAGAAATTGTTGAATTTACTTGTACAACGAATAAATGTACATTTCAAATAATCAAAATTAATAAAAAAATATATTTTAAAAAAGTATTAAGTAATAATATTCAAAACGAAATAAAGGGATATGATGTTATAAAAGGGTGTTATATTATTCCAAAACGTATTTCTTTTTGCAAAGATTGGGTAATATATGAATATAAAAATACTCTTTCATGCAAAACATTACATGATATTTTCTATAAAAAAAATAAAATTTTCAAAAAATATGATATTATCTACCTTCAATACAAAAAAAACTTAAATTATAAAAAATATATTGATGAAAATGATAGTAGGAATAGTGATTTTTTTAAAGGAAGAACCCATATGCTTGAATGTTTATTAAATAACAATTTAATACCAAAAGAAATAAAATACGAAAGCAATAAATACGATTTAAGAAAAATTATTAGAGAAACAATTAACAATATAAATAAAAATAAGAAAGTATTATCATTTGTTTCCCAAGGTGACCCGACTGATACCAACATTAGTATTAACGGAATATTTACAGATTTTGAGAATGCAGGTTATAATTCAATAATTGGTGAAATTTCAATAGCGTTTGCTTCATTTATTACACATGGACAATATTTTTATCCAAAATATCATGAAAGTGCTTATAAATTACGACCTTATATTTTGAACGAATTCGAAGTATATAAACCTTGTATAAAATATTGGAAAAATGAAATAAATTGCCTTAAACATAAAATACAAAAAAATAGTTTGAATTATTTTAAAGAGTATCTTAATATTTTTATTAAAAAATTGTCTGAAGATGAGATAATGCAACTTAATGAATATATAAAATATTATTTAATAATGCGAATGTTAACACCAATAGATATATATAAAATGGAATTAGACGACCAATATATAATTTTTGGATATATAATTGAAATCTACATAAAAATTAATAAATTAGAAGATTTGAAAAAATTCTTATATTCAGATTCTATAGAAGTAATAGGTTTATAACAATTAATAATAATAAATTCTGTTTTGTTTTTGATTTTGATAAAACATTAACTTCATATGATTCTGTTGGAACATTAGAAATTTACAATCAAATTTTTAATGAAAAAGATTTAAAAACAAGAAATAAAATTATATATTTTGAAAAGAAAATTCTTTCGTTTAATGTTAATGATAAGTTAAAAATACCATTTTTAAATATTATATGGAGAAAAAAAATAAATTTAATTTATAAGCATCAAAAAATGTTTCAGAAATTAGATTTATCTAAAATAAAATTAAGGTCCGGAGTTCTTGAATTAGTTAGTTTTTGTCAAAATAATAACATTCCTTTTGTTATTAATTCCGCCGGTTCCAAAAGTATAATTTACAAGATATTTCGAAAAAATAAATTAGATACAAAAAACTTTAAAATTTATGCTAATGAAATTGTTAAAAATATACCAAATGATGAAATAATAAATACACTCACTAAAAAATCAAATAAAGATTTTAACAAATTTATTAATGAATTTGATTTGATATATTTATTTGGTGATATGGAAGAGGATTTAAAAACTGTAAATATAAATAAAAATATAATTTCTTATTTACTAAATGATTCGAAACAATCAAATTTTACAAAAGTCGTTGGGAAAGAATATGATTTTAATTTTTTTCTTAAGGAAGTAATAGAAATTTTTAATAATAAATAATAGGAGATGAACAATAAATGATAGCTAATTATATATTTAAACCTGATATGATTATAGATGTTGAAGCGATTAATTACTTCAATAAAATTGTAAAAGAAGCTTGTTATATCAAAATTAAAAACATTTACGAAATAAATGATTGGACAACTTTATCTAAAATGTTATACGAGGAAAATAATAGCAATCAAACATTTAGAAATAAATTGTTGATTGGGACAATAATAGCATATAGAGAATTGTATGGAAATAACGCAAAAATTATTGAAATTGATTTTGATAAATCAAAAATAAAACTTGAGCTTTTATATGAAATAAAAAAAATTATTAGAAAAAAATATGCTTATAGTAAGCCTAATTATTATATAAATATTAAAAACATTGAAGAAGTTGATTTAAATAAAAAATTATATGATATCGATATTAATAATATTAATTATGATATTATTAAAAGTGACATTAAGTTGGAAGATAGTAATTCTATATTTGCATATCTTAATTACATTCATTTTTCTGACCCAAACATAAAAAGTATTCAGGAAGATAATAAAAAAATATTAAATTATACTATAGAAAGGAATAAAAGATGAATACTATTAATCTTAGCATCATAATTCCATTTTATAATGATTTTGAAAATATTGATAATGCTTTAAATTCGATATTTAATCAAAAAACAAAATTAAATTATGAAATCATTATAATAAATAATAGTGAAAAAAAATCGTTAAAAAGCAATTATTTAAGATTATTAAGTCTATACAACAACAGACAAAAAATTAGAATCATAAATAGTGATAAAAAGGGCGCTGCTAATGCAAGAAATATAGGCATAATCAATTCAAATGGTAAATATATAATGTTTTTGGATAGTGATGATTATTTTGAAAATAATGTTTTATTAAAATTAGAAAATGATATTTTAGATAATAATTATGACATGATTAAATTTTGTGCTAATAGGGTTGAAAATCAAGAAACATTTGACAATATTAAGGGTTTTAATTATGAAACAAAAACAGGTATAGATATGTTGATTAAATTAATCACATTTAAAGAACGAATCTTTAGTCCAGTATGGTTATATTGTATAAATAAAAAGATTTTTCTAGATAATAATATTTGGTTTACAAAAAATATGTTTCATGAAGATTATAGAATTATTTCAAATTTATTAATGTTTTCTAAAAAAAGCAAATCTTATGATTTTATTGGATATAACTATGTTCACAGAAAAGGGAGTATTACTAGAAATAATAGTTATTTGATAACGAAAAAAAAATCATTTGATTTTATTGAGCATTCAAACTGTCTTTTGAAAATTGGTAAAAAAAAATTAAATAAATATGATTTTATAATATTTAGAGATTATATTATCGAACAAACATATAGAAAATATAAATATTTAAATGTTTCTGATAAAAAAAAATATTATAAAAAAATTATTAATATTGAAAAAAAATTTAAACTTATTAATTTTTCTATAATTATACCTGTTTATAATTCTGAAAAGACAATAAAAAGAACAATAAAAAGTATATTGAATCAAAATTATAAAAATTACGAAATTATTATTATAAATGATGGTTGCAAAGATAAAAGCATGAAATTAATAAACAAATATAAATTTTCAAAAAATGTCAAAATTATAAATCAAAAAAATATGGGCCAATCAATCGCTAGAAATAATGGCATAAAAAATGCTAATGGAAAATATTTAATTTTTTTAGATAGTGATGATACTTTTGTCAAAAAAACTTTTTCTAATTTAGAAATCGAAGTTATTAAAAACCAGCCAGATTTAATTTATAGTAATATATTTAATAAAATTTCAATAGAAACTAAGAAAATAGATTTAAATAGAAGTGATGATGTGGCAAAAAATTACATTCTAGGTTCACCATGCCCTTATAGTAAAGTTTTTAAAAAAAACATTATTGAAGAATTTCCAAAATTTGATAGATACGAGGATTTAGCTATAATTCCACTATACATTTTGAAAACTGATAAAATTTCTAAAATTGATATAGCTTTTTATAATTACTATAAAAAAGAAGAATCTATTATGCATAGGAATAATAAAAATTTTGAATGTCTAAATGAGTCACTATTATATTTATTTGAAGAAATAAAAAAATATGATAATTTTTCTATATATAGACAAGAATATGAATTTTTATTTATAAAAAATCTGTTATATTTTTCCTTACTAAGATCATACTACACAAAAGAAGAATTGAAAAAGTATAAAATTGGTTTAAATATGCTTAAAAGCAACTTCCCAAAGTGGCATGAAAATATATATTTAAAAGAGCAAACAAAAAAATTTAAGAAATTTGTAAAACTTATTAATCTAGAAAAAATTGAAGAAGCAATAAAAATTTTTAAAACAAAAGGAGTAAAGATTAAATGAATAATGAATTAAGACAAATTGTAGATATAATTTGTACAGAATCTAAAGATAATTTAAAGTGTATAATTCTAGGTGGTTCTAGAGGGAAAGGAAATGAAATTATAGGGTGGTCAGATTATGATATTTATATTATTAATCACTATTTAGAAATCAATACTATAAAAAAAATACAAGTAGAATTGTTAAATAAAATAGATTGTCATGTTGGATTGACATATTATTCTGCAGATGAAATAAACAATAATCTAATAGATGATAAAACTAAAGTTATGATTTATGAAAAAAATAATTATAATTGTAATCCAACTTTATATGGTACATATGAACCAATTAATATTACATACAATGAAATATTAATGGAAGATAAAAATTTATTTTCTAAAATAATACAAAATTTAAAAAGAGATTTATTATTAAATGATTATAAAAAAGCAATTAAAACAACTACAGTATTATTAAAAATAATTTTACGAAAACATAATGTTTTTACGTATGGATATAAAAATGTCTTTCAAAAATTTTATGATTTATTAGAAACAAAAAATATAAAATGGAATAACAAAATAGATATATTAAATTGCATAAATAGTAATGATGAAATATGCGACTTTTCAAATGAATTATTATTATCATTTTACGATTTATATATGCTATAATAGAAACAGGAGGAAAGTAAATGGGAAAAAGAAGATGTGTAAGAGGAATAGTAATTAAAAATGACGAGATATTCTTTATTCATAGAATAAAAAATAATGAAGAGTATTATGTATTTCCTGGTGGGGGAATTGAATACGGAGAAACAGATATAGAAGGTTTAAATAGAGAACTTATGGAAGAAATAGGCACTATTGTAGAACCAGTTAAAGCACTTTATAACATTGAACAAGAAGATAGAATAGAAAAATTTATTTTATGCAAATATATAAGTGGCGATTTTAATGATGCTAATGGACCTGAATGGACAAGTGAAGAGTATAAATCACACGGGTCTTATGAACAAGTTTCTATAAAAATAAGTGAATTATCAAAATATAATATTGTCCCTGAAAAGATACGAATTCAATTTTTTAAAGATTTGGAAATTGATTCAACATTACAAAGTTTTGATGAAAGAAATATTATATAATTGATGAAATATTTTTAAGAGTGGAAATAATTCTAGCTTAAGAAAAAATAATTATAATAAATTTTATAACTTTATAAAATATGACTAGATATCATAATCTATAGTCATATTTTTTTGAATTTTAATAAACTTTGATAGGAGGTTTACACATGAAAAAAGATTCAAAAATAAATTTTTATTTTGAAAAAAATGGTGAAGACTTTCAGAAGATAATAGATGAATTTATATTGTATATAAGCATTTGCTAGTAATAAAGGAGGAACTAAAATGGAATTACTTGCAGATGTACTATAAAGACTGGGAAGGTTAAATACACAGTTGCAATATATATAAGAATATCTAGAGAAGATGAAAAAGGGGAGATAAGTGAAAGTGTCACTAATCAAAAAGCACTACTAGTAAAATATACTAAAGAGCATTCTTATAAAATATTTGATATTTATATAGATGATGGATATACAGGAACTAACTTTAAACGACCTGGATTTAAGAAAACGATTAAAGATATTGAAGCAGGTTTTGTAAACATGGTTATCACTAAGGATTTATCAAGGGCTGGTCGTGATTATATTACAACAGGGGAATATGTAGAAAAATGGTTCCCTAAGCATCGTGTTAGATATGTATCATTATTAGATGGTGGTATTAGTATCTCACTTTTACAATTAATTGATTTTATAGGCTTTCTATCTCTATTGTGCTAGTATAGTTTTATTCAGAATATTAGATTAAAATCTGAAAAAAAACAAAAATGAAATAAATGTAAAAATCAAAAAGAATGTATTTAAATTTGATTATAAAATTTAAGAAGTGATAAAAATGAAAATATTATTTATATCAGATATTCATGGAATATCAAGAAACTTAAAATTTATAGAAAATGTAATTAAAAAACAAAAAATAGATAAATTGGTGTGTCTTGGTGATTTATATTATGCAGGACCTAGTTATGATAATAAATATACTGTTAATAGTAAAGAAGTTCATACTTTTTTAACAAAATATCAAGAAATACTTATATGTATGAAAGGTAATTGTGATTCTAGTGTTGATATTAAAAGTAGTGATTTTCCAATTAATGATGGAATATCTTTAATTAATACTGATGGTTTAGATATATATATTACTCATGGAAATGAATATAGTTATGAAAAAGATCGTAAATTTAACAGAAAAGGGATATTAGTATATGGTCATGAACATATACCATCAATTAAAACAAAAAATAATATGGTATTTATAAATACTGGTTCAATTTCATTACCTAAAAATAATATTGAATCTTATGTAATATATGAAAATAAAAAATTTGTTGTATATGATATTAATAATAATATTATTGATGAAAAGATGATACAAAATTATTAATACTAACGAAATAGCTATTTATATTGTTGGTGACACCAAAAAAAATATAAATACTAATTGTAAATTTACAATCTTTAACGAACGTTATTAATTATTTAATTGATTATCAAAAATATTTATAGTATACTTAAAATACGGGAATATTAAACAGGAGAAAAAAGGAAAAAAATGAAAAAATATAAAATATTAATAACATTATTTATTTTAACTTTAGTTTGTTCAAAAAGTAATATTAGTGGTATGGTAAATACAGTTTATACTATTCAAAATAAACTTGTACCGGGAGCAGGGTATGGGTATCAAACTCAAACAAAATATATAAATTCTTGGCAAATTGCACATCACATTATAAGTGATGTTAATATCACAAGAACTCTTGATGCAAAACTTTATAAAACCAGTCCTTCCACATTAAATACTAGTGATAAGGAAGTTAAAAATGGTTTAGTTACAAGGCTTACTGAAAACACTACACAAGATGGTCCATTATACTTAGCTACAGGAGATTTTTATGTAATATTAAGATCAAAGGTTTATCATTTAGGTGATACTAAAATAAATTATCTAAATTGGAAAACTACTGATGAGTAATTAGTATTAAAATAATATTATCTAATAATTATAGGAGTAATTTATGAAAAAGATTTATGAAAATAAAATTAAAACAATATACATATTAGTATTCTTATTTCCATTATTGAATCTAATTAAATATATTAGAGCAATTCCACTTTTAGAGACTAAAAATGCATTTTCTTTTTGGAATTTTATTTTACATTGTTCATATTCGGAATATCTATTAATGCTATCCCCTATAGTAATTAGTTTAATATTAGTTGAATATTTAGAACCAATAATAAACGGAGCAGTATTTAAAAATGAAGTTCTAAGAAAAGGATATTTTAAAACAATAAAAGATAATTATCTAAAATCAGCAATAAAATGTATAATACCATTTGCAATTATATATATATTAACTTTTATTATAGGACTCATATTTTTGCCGAAAACTATTGAGATTACTAAATATCATGATGTTATGTCTTCATTTTATTATGAAGGTGTTAATTCACCATATATATTTGTACTTTTAAATTGCGTATCAACTTTATTTTATATATTAACAGTTATAAATATTTCGTTAATATTATTTAAATTTTTCAGAAAAAAAATACATACAGTTGTTGGAACATTTGTTTCAATTAACATGTTGAATTTTATTTTATATTATTCACTATCATTTATATCAGGTATCGTTGGTTCTGAGTCATTTAGTAGTTATGCACATTTAGCAAATATTTATGAAGGTTATATTGTTCAGTCAACAATAACAACTTCTCTATTTAATTCAATAATATACTTTTTACTAACATTACCACCACTTTTAATATTATATTTAAAAAAAGATTGGATGGGATATGAATGAAATTAGATAACATTAAAAAAAATGGGACATTAATAGTCTTATATGCATACTTATTTTTAGTTTCCTTTGTTTATGTATTTGAAAATAACAATACAGATTATTTTGAAAAATTATTAAACATACTATTTAATCCTGTATTTCTTTTAATAATAATAATACCATCATTTATAGCATACGCTTACCTTGAACTCGAAAAGTTATGTAATAATAAACAAATAATAATTAGATTTAGTAATTATAAAAATACATTTTTTAATCTTATTAAAAAAATTCTAGGAAAACAAGTTATTCTATATATTGATTTTATTTTAATATTATTTATAGCAAATAATATAGGTACTAATAATTCATTTAATTTTATTAATTTTCTTTTATTAATTTTTCAATTTTTTAGAATATTCTTATATATCGCTACGCTTACGATATTTGTAATATTTATATATTTAAGATATGGAAAAAACATTAGTATAATTTCATCATTTATTATAATGCTTATTACATACTTTATCTGTAGTAATTATTTTATAATAGAATATATATTTCCTGCTAGACATTTATATTTTCAAGAACCAAATATAATAAAAGATATTTTTTATTATTTAATAATTTTAATTTTAGAATTTTTTATAATTAATAAAAATTATAAGGAAATTAACTTTGATGAATATTAAAAGATTTTTAAGGTTCTTGTTATTCTTTTTATTACTTTACTTGATTAATAAAACATTATCTATAAATAATTTTGAAATACTTAATGGATTATATCTAGAGAACATGTCTTTTGAGAATTTAATGATATACTTATCAATAAACTTTATCTACATTTTTTTATTTCAAAATATAATAATGAAAGAATTTATCTTATATGATAATATATTTAAAATAAGAAAAAAATATAAAAATTGGATTAAAGAAGTAATTATGAAATCAACTATATTAAATGTTAGTATTGTTATCTCTACATATTTAATAACAATGCCTACACTCGGTTTAAATATTTATATATATATTTTTTTATATAGGCAAACATTATTTATGCTAACAATTTTATTATATTTAAAAATAAATAGATTTTATCCATTGATTATAGCTTTTATCTTGATTAATCAGTATTTAACAAATCAAGTGTATAACTTATATCTAATAATAGGATGCTTATTACTTTTTATAACAATTTTGATATTAAGGAGAGAATATAATGATAAAAATTAAAAACTATACAAAAAAAATTAATAATGATTTAATTCTAAATAATATAAATTATGATTTTGAAAATGGTAAAATATATGGGATTGTAGGAAAAAATGGTAGTGGAAAGACAATGTTATTAAAAGCTATTGCAGGATTTTTAAAACCAACTAATGGAATGATTTTGGTAAATGATCAAGATATTTATAAAGAATCTATATTTCCAAAAGATACAGGTATACTAATAGGCAACCAAGAATATCTTCCGAATTTAACAGGGATGGAAAACTTAATAAATCTTGCAAAAATAAATAACACAATAAAAAAAGAAGATATTTTAAAGTATATTGAAATTTTTAATATGGAAGAGGATATTAATAAATTATTTAGAAAATATTCAATGGGTATGAAACAAAAAATAGGAATTATTCAATCAGTTATGGAAAATCAATCAATTATATTATTAGATGAACCATTTAATGGAGTAGATAATGCAAGCGTTTTAAAAATAAAAGAATTTTTAAATTCTATAAAACAAGAAAAAATAATAATAATTTCAACACACTATAAAGATGATATTAATAAATTTTGCGATACAATAATTGAACTGAATAATGGTGAAATAATATAATTTAATTGTAAAATAAATAATAGTTACAATGATACTAGTTTCTATCATATCTCAATAAATAGTCAACTAATTCAATTTTTAACGATATTGGTTTTACGACTGATTTTATATATATGATTGTAGTAAAACCTTCTTAATATAAGCAAGTCATAAATTGGCTTGTTTTTTATTACTCTAAAAAAGTAAATATTGAAGAAGATACAATATGGCTATCACAATAAGGAATCTTAAAATTATTTAAGAAAGACAGAAAAACAATAACTAGACATTATCACATACTAATCATAAATTTTTTGAGACATTTTTGAAAAAAAGATATTATGTGGTATAATAATGAGTATATTGGAATGGCATACTTTTGCAAAAATTTTATTTCATTTAACGGATAATCCTATTGAATTATGTTTACATTATTTAATGGATTATCTGAGAATCAACTAACGACTAGATTTATTTATCCAAATTCAATATTAGAAGAGGAAGAAAAAAATTATGGAAGAAAAAGAATAC
>JAVWBB010000024.1:0-3365 GCA_036649735.1 Bacilli bacterium | reverse complement strand
TATCCAAATTCAATATTAGAAGAGGAAGAAAAAAATTATGGAAGAAAAAGAATACGAATATAGTTTTAAAGTTAAATCAATTAATCCTTTTATTGCCTATTGTAAAGAAAATGATTATGAGTTTATTAAAGAGACTGAACAAATTAGAACGTTATATAAGAACGAAAACAAAACAAATGCTAGAATAACAATTGAAAAGAAAGATGGAGTTATATCAAAAGTTTTAGATTTTAAAGATGATGTAATGTCTGATGAAATTTTAATTGTAAGAAGAGAAACACAACAACTAAATTTTGAAAATGAAGAAGCAGTCCTATCAATATTAAATTTTTTAGAATATAAAAAAAATACTGTTTTGAATAGAAAAAGATATGTATACAAAAAAGATAATGTAAAATTTGAAATAGACGATTATTCATCCCCTGAAGTAGCATACGTGGTTGCTATTGAAGGTGAAAAAGCAGAAGTAGATAATGTTTACAACGAAGTTAAAGATTATTAAATATAGTTTTAAGGGTTAGTATTTCTAATCTTTTTTTGTGAGTTGATATAAATCAAAAAAAAATTAAAAATCATAATAGGGAGTTCAATCTTGTTAATAATATTCTTTATGCTAATAATTAGCATATTAATGATATCTGATTTCTTTTCTAGTGAAATAAACACTACCGAATATGTAGAAAATAATATGTAATTTTAAAAAAACTTAACAACTGCTAGAGCACAATATGTTTTTGAAAAAGAATTATCATAAATATGATTAGAAAAATACTAATCATACTTTTAAAGAATACTAGATGTCAAAAGAGTATTTAACTTAAAAATATTAAGTGAATAAAATTTTTGTATTTTATGTATATCTTTATATTGTAACTATTCAGACTTTAAAGAACAATTTTTAAAATAATTAATTGCATGTTTAGCCATTTTGTGATATTATTTTAGTAGAGGGTAAAATAATTAAGGTAAGGAGAAATTATGAAAAAAGAAATATATATAGTTACATTTTTATTGATTTTAAGTTTTATATTTCATATAAATGGAATTTATGCTAAAGTAACAACTTCAATGGCTAACTTTACTGTCCCTGCTTGGAGTGCAGGAATTTATGTTGATAAATTGAATAAGTCCGTTGATAGTCCAGAAAGAACAGTCTTAAAAGTTTATCTTAATAGAGATATAAAAGCAAGAATAGTTGCAACAAATTCTGGCCTTTATAATGGTGATTCAGATTATTATTGGACGCTTAAGCATTCAAATAATAATTCTGAAAATTATATTGGAACAGATTTATATGCAGCTGCAACAGCATATGCATATTTTTGTGGGGATAAAACTCTTTATTTTAAAACATCAGGTTTTTGGTATGATACAACATCTGTATCAGGAACTTGGTATGTAAACGGTTAATATTAAACTATTTTACCCTTGCTATTTTGGGAGGTAAGTATGAAAAAGAAAAAAAACATTTTCTTGATTTTAACTTTATTAATAATTGTTTTATTAATTATTATTGAATTGTTTATATATAAGCAAAAAATGATTGATGAAAAAAATTTAATCGAAAATTGGATAAATAATGGAAATACACTTATAAAATATAAAATGAAAAGTAGTATCTTTGTATATATAGATATTATACAAGAATCTTATTTATCATTTATGATGTTTATACCACCTATTTTAGTTATGTATTTTGGACTAAAAAAAATTTATAATATCTTAAGTTCAGGATTTGTATTATATATAGTTAATACTAGAGAAAAGTATAAATCATTTATAAAAAGGGAAATAAAAAAATGTTATAATTACGCATTTATTATTCCTTTATTATACTTAATTATAGTATTAGGATGTGGTTTAATAACTAATTTTGAAAATACATTATCACTTGATGGAATTGATCATAATGCATATAATATATCTTTTAATAGTCAATTTGTTCTTATATTTTTAACATTTATTAATTTATTTTTAGCGGACTCATTTTACATAAGCATAGGATTATTAACCATGAATAAAAAAAGAAATTTTTTATTAAACATCTTATTTAGTTATTTAATAATTGTTATAATTTCGGTAATATTAGAACTTGGTTTAGGTCATATGCTATCACTAATTACTGGAAAAGCTGTATTTGCGAACTTGTTTAATTTTTATAATATTTGGTATCCAAGCGATTGTGGTAATATCTTATTTATTACTATATATTTAAGTGCTTTAAATATTATTTCAATTATTTTAGTAAAAAATCTATATAAAAAAGAAGAAAAGATACTATGTAATGACTAATTATTTTACAAATATTATTATTAAAAACATAAAGAATGATAAACAAACCAAAATATTTTTTTACTGTTTATCAATAATTATAATATTTTTTTCAATTAAAAAATATACAATCTATAATTTTTATGAAGCTATTTCTTATGCTTTAACAGATTATAAATTCTTATGTCTTTACTATTTTGAAGTTAGTTTTTATATAGTATTACAAGTAAATACATTCTTTTCTAAAAATAATTATATTACATTAAGATTAAAAAATAATAAAAATGCTGATAAGTTAAAAATAAAAACTAACTTAATTTTACAAACCTATTATTTTTTATTAATATTATGCTTTTTTATAATCTTTTATAATATATTTTCTAATAACAATTATAGTATATATGTTATAAAAAATTTAAATATAAATAATATTACTCTTTTTATTTATACCATAATTAAACTTTATATTTTTATAATTTTATATTCAGTATTAAACATACAATTGTTAAATAAATTTAATCAAAAAAAAATATTTATATTAAATGCTTTTCTTTGGGTTATCATTTTGTTAAAAACATTTTTGATATCAAGTAATAAAATTAATTCTTTTATTACTTTATTTATTACAGATTCAATATTTTCGTCAATAGGATATTATGATTATTTTTATAATTTTACTAATTATTGTTTCCATATAATTATCCTATTTATGTTCATCTTAATTTTAAAAAGGAGAAAGATATGAAATACTTAATAATTAGTGATTTCTTCAGTTTCTTTAAAAAACAAAAAAAAATTAACATAATAGTTTTCTTAATTTTTTTCTTTTACATATTTTATTTGAAGGTTTACATAAAAGATACATTCGTTTTTTCTTATTTTATGGGATTTACTTTAAATTTTAAATATATTGCTTTGTACTCTTTATATATATTAAATTTAATTTATTATATTTATATTGGAATTTATATTTATATGAATGATATAAAAAGAAGCTATGATCTTATTTTTACAAGAATAAAATTTAAAGATTGGATGATATATAAATTTATTTCACTAAATATTATATTATTCTTAATTAAATTAATACAAAT